>CAYXJM010000500.1:0-2412 GCA_964465455.1 uncultured Klebsiella sp. | reverse complement strand
AGAGCGGCCTCGGCCGCGAGATGGGCCCGGAAGGCTTCGAGGAATACCTCGAGACGAAGACCATCGCGATCGGCTGCTGAGGCGCTTCGGCGCAGGTCCGGCGTACGCCCGGCGCAGGTCCGTCGCATGTCCGCCGTAGGTCCGGCTTCAGCCGGACACCGGACAATACACGAACCAATCCGGACCTGCGGGTGCTATCGTCCGGCTGAAGCCGGACCCATGGGAATCGTGCAGCGTCAGCGCGTGCCGGCTGCCGCTGCGCTCTGCTCCCGGCCCGGCAGCCGGAACAGCCGCGCACCGTTGCCGCCCAGGATGCCGGCCTTTTCCTCCTCGCCGATGTCTATTCCGTCGAAGAGCCGCGCCCGGACCTCGCGTGAATGCGGGAAGGTGCCTTCGTGGTGCGGGTAGTCCGAGCCCCACATCAGCTTGTCCGCACCCGTGAGCGAGCGCGTCATGATGCAGCCGCGGTCGTACTGGAACGAGATGTTGACCTGGCGCCGGATGAGTTCGCTCGGCGGCACCGACAGCTTCGGCTGCACGAAGAAGTGATGGCCGTGGTAGGTCTCGTCGAGGCGTTCCGCGAGCCCGACGAGCCAGCTGGCGCCGCTCTCGATCACTGCCACCTGCACGCGCGGGAAACGATCGAGCACGCCGCCGGCGACGAGGTACATCAGGCTCGTGATCGCGTCGCACATCTGCGTGGTGTAGTTGATGACGGCGGCGCCCGGCCCGCGCTCGGGGCGGATGTCGGCGCGGCCCGCGGCGGTGTGCAGCACGAGCACCATCTCGAGCCGCTGGGCCGCGTCGAATACCGCGTCCCAGCCCGGGTCGTTGTACTGGGGCATGCCGGCGGGCATCTGGGTCGGGATCATCGCGGCCGTGAAGCCGAGGCGCGCGATGCGCTCCATCTCGGTGACCGTGTGATCGAAACGGCGCACCGGCAGCACGCCGCAACGCACGAAGCGATCGAGGTGTGCACCGAGAAAGCCGTTGATCCAGTCGTTGTAGAGCACGGTGGTGCCCAGTTCCGCGTCGGGATGCCGGATCAGCGAGCTCATCATGGCGGCGTTCGGGAACACGATCTCGGCGTCGATACCCTCGAGCGCCATGTCTTCGAGCCGTGCGACGAGGTCCCGCGCGCCCTTCTGGTGCGGGCGCCCGAAGGCTTCGGTGCCGGGCGCGGGGCGCGGATTGCGCGGCAGGCGATGCAGCAGCGTCTCTCCCGCGTAGGTGAAGATGTAGTTGCCCTCGACCCGGCTATGGATCCCGTGCTCGCGCAGCGAGGCCGGCAGGCCCTCGGTGAACAGGCCCTCGGGCTCGAGCACGTGGCCGTCGGCGCTGAAGACGAAGTGGCTCATGGCGTTCTCCTCATGCTGCAAAACAATGTCCGATCGCGCGAAGGGTCTCCCGGACCGCACCCGGTTCGCGGATGCTCCAGCCGAGACCGAGGTTGACCATCGTGACGCCCATGGCGCGCAGCCGCTCGAGCGGCTCGAAGGTCGCGGCGAGATCCAGCTGTCCGTGCGCGTCGAGGCGCGGGAACAGCCCGTGGCGCACCTGCAACTCGCCCGGATCGCGGCCGCGGGCCGCCAGCGCGTCGCGGATCAGCGCAATGCCGTCGCGCAGCTGCTCTTCGGGCAGGAACAGCGGAATCCAGCCGCAGCCGAACTCGGCGATGCGCCGGGCCGTCGCGACGCTCGGCGCCCCGCCGTACCAGATCGGCAGCGGGTCCTGCACCGGCGTCGGCACGGCGAGCACGTTGTCGAGCGCGACGGTCTCGAGCGCGAGCGTGACGCGCTCGCCGGTCCACAGCGCCTTGCAGGCGCGCACGGTGTCGTCCAGGCGCTGCAGGCGCCCGGCGAAGGGAATGCCGCAGGCGCGGTACTCCTCGACCTGCCAGCCGGCCGCGATGCCGATGTCGAGGCGTCCGCCGGAAAGGCGGTCCAGCGTGGCCAGCTGCTTGGCCAGCAGGGCCGGCGGACGCAGCGACGCGATCAGCACGCCGGTGCCGAGGCGCACGCGCGAGGTGACTGCCGCGATCGCGCCCAGCGTGGCCACGGGTTCCGGCCAGGGTTCGTCGAGCGGCGCCGGGTAGTCGCCGAAGGGATAGGACTTGCCGTCGCCCATCACGAGGTGCTCGGCGAGATCCAGCTGGTGGATGCCGGCCTCCTCGGCCCAGCGTGCGACGTCCAGGATGCGCCGGAAGTCGTGGCCGTAGAGGCGGTCGTAATCCGAGGTGATGGTGATCGAAATCTTCATGTTGTTGCCGCCTTCCCGGGATGGATACGAAAACGCATCAGTAGTGCGCCACCACGTGCTGGCCGTCGAGCGAGAGCGCCGGGCGTCCGAGCTCCTGCAGCAACGTCAGGCTCGTGGCGATGCGCCCGTTCAGCCCGTCCACGTCCGCGGTGC
>CAYXJM010000499.1:0-2426 GCA_964465455.1 uncultured Klebsiella sp. | reverse complement strand
ACCGTGCGGGACGAGGGTCAACGCGCACCGGCCGGGCCGTTGACCCCCCCTGCGGGGCGGAAGTAGAGTCGGGCGAAATCGCCGCGTCCGCGCGAGCAGGGAATCCACCGACAAGGAGACGGCCGTGAACCTCAAGGGAACCAGGACCGAGAAGAACCTGAAGGACGCATTCGCCGGCGAGTCGCAGGCGAACCGCCGCTACCTCTATTTCGCAGCCAAGGCCGACGTCGAGGGCTTCAACGACGTGTCGACCGTGTTCCGCTCGACCGCCGAGGGCGAGACCGGCCACGCGCACGGCCACCTCGAGTACCTCGAGCAGGTGGGCGACCCGGCGACCGGCCTGCCGATCGGCGGCACCGTCGAGAACCTGAAGGCCTCGATCGAGGGCGAAACCCACGAGTACACCGACATGTACCCGGGCATGGCCAAGACCGCCCGCGAAGAGGGCTTCGACGAGATCGCCGACTGGTTCGAGACGCTGGCCAAGGCCGAGCGCAGCCACGCCGGCAAGTTCCAGCGCACGCTGGACGCGCACCTGGCGCAAGGCTGATCCGACGTTTGACGTCGATGCCGGAGGGGGCGCCGCGCGGCGCTCCCTCTCTTCTTCCTGGGCCCGGCACGGCGGCGCAGGACACCAGTCGGACCCCCGAACACCCGGACACCGTGGAGAGGCAACGATGAGTTTGCGCGAAGGCGGCCTGCAGGCACCGACCCGTCACCCGCTCGACTGGCAGAGCGAGGATTTCTACGACGAGGCGAAATGCCTCGCCGAGATGGAGCGCGTGTTCGACATCTGCCACGGCTGCCGTCGCTGCGTGAGCCTCTGCGACTCCTTCCCGGTGCTGTTCGACCTGATCGACGAGTCGCCGACCATGGAACTCGACGGCGTCGACAAGGCGCGGTTCCAGGACGTGGTCGACCAGTGCTACCTGTGCGACCTCTGCTACCAGACCAAGTGCCCCTACGTGCCGCCGCACGAGTGGGCGCTCGACTACCCGCACCTGATGCTGCGCGCGAAGGCCATCCGCTTCCGCAAGGAAGGCGCGACGCTGCGCGACCGGGTGCTGACCGCGACCACCACGGTCGGGGCGCTCGCGAGCATCCCGGTGGTCGACGTGACCGTCAACGCGCTGAACAAGGTCGGCGTGGTGCGCAAGGGCATGGAGGCCGTGCTCGGCGTGCACCACCAGGCCAGGGTGCCGCAGTACCACGCCAATCACCTGAAGAAGCGCCTGAAGAACCACCAGCCCGGCGCGCAGGACCCCCTGCCGGCCGGCCCCACGCGCGGGCGCGTCGCGGTGTTCGGCACCTGCTACGGCACCTACAACACGCCGCAGATGGGCGAGGACCTGGTGCGCGTGTTCGAGCACAACCGCATCCCCACCCGCCTGGTGCAGGGCGAGAAGTGCTGCGGCATGCCGAAGCTCGAACTCGGCGACCTGCAGAGCGTCGCGGCGCTGAAGGAGCACAACATCCCGATCCTCGCGCAGGCGATCCGCGACGGCTGGGACATCGTGGCGCCGGTGCCTTCGTGCGTGCTGATGTTCAAGCAGGAACTGCCGCTCATGTTCCCCGACGACGCCGATGTGCAGCTGGTGAAGGCGAACATCTTCGACCCCTTCGAGTACCTGATGCACCGCCACAAGGCCGGCCTGCTGGACACGAATTTCCCGGTCTCGCTCGGCAAGGTCGCCTACCAGGTGGCCTGCCACCAGCGCGTGCAGAACATCGGCCTGAAGACGAAGGAAGTGCTGTCGCTGATCCCTGACACCGAGGTCAAGGCCATCGAGCGCTGCTCGGGGCACGACGGCACCTACGCCGTGCGCAAGGAGACATTCGCGCGCGCGATGAAGATCGTGAAGCCCGTGGTGAACCAGGTGAAGCAGTTCGACCCCGCCGCCTACACCAGCGACTGCCCGATGGCGGGCTCGCACGTCGCGCACGGCCTCGGCGACGGCACCGAGCCGCTGCACCCGCTGTCGCTGCTGCGCAAGGCCTATGGCATCTGAAACGTGACGGGCGGCGTAGGTCCGGCTTCAGCCGGACACCGTAAACCGTTCGGCTGAAGCCGGACCTACGCCGGACACCGCAGATCGTTCGGCGTAGGTCCGGTTACAGCCGGAACCCGTAGACCGTTCGGCTGAAGCCGAACCTGCGGCCGGACGCCACAGCGCGTCCAGCGAACTTGAAGAATCCGAGGATCCATGCAATGAGCAAGCTGTTGACCCTGCAGGACCTGCCCCCGCTCGCGGACTACGTGCGCGAGCGCGAGCGCTTCCGCGCCGAGGTGCTGGCCGCCAAGAAGGCGCGCTACGTGGCGATCGGCGAGAACGTGTCGCTGCTGTTCGAGAACCGCCTGACGGTGCTCTATCAGGTCATGGAGATGCTGCGCATCGAGAAGACCACGGACCCGGACGGCATCCAGT
>CAYXJM010000498.1:0-2430 GCA_964465455.1 uncultured Klebsiella sp. | reverse complement strand
GTTTCCTGGCTGATCTCGTCGATCGCCGCGAGCGGGCCCACCGGCGAGCCGTTGGCGCGCGCCGCCGCCTCGACCAGCACCGGGTCGATGCCTTCCATGACCATCGCCGCGCCCTGCGCGACGGTCTTGCCGATCACGCGCGTGGTGAAGAAGCCGGGCGCGTCGTTGACCACGATCGGCGTCTTGCCGAGCTGCTGCGCGAGGTCGAAGGCCGCGGCCAGCGCGGCGTCGCCGGTCTGCTCGCCGCAGATGATCTCGACCAGCGGCATCTTGTCGGCCGGCGAGAAGAAGTGCATGCCGATGAAGTTCGCCGGGCGCACCGAGGCCTCGGCGAGCTCGGTGATCGGCAGCGCCGAGGTGTTCGAGGCGATCAGCGCGCCGTGTCCGAGCACCGCCTCGAGCTCGCGCACCACGGCGGCCTTGACGTCGCGACGCTCGAACACCGCCTCGATCACCGCCTCGCATCCCGCGAGATCGGCGTAGTCCGCGGTCGGCCGGATCAGCGCGAGCAGCGCCTCGCGCTCGGCCTCCGTCATGCGCTTGTTCTTCGCACAGGCCTGGCGCGCGTAGTCCTTGCCGCGCTCGGCCGCCGCGATGTCGACATCCTTCAGGATCGCGGTGATGCCCTTGCGCGCCGCGGCGTAGGCGATGCCGGCGCCCATCTGGCCCGCGCCGAGAATGCCGAGCGTCTTCACCTTGCTCCGCTCGATCCCGGCCGGGCGGCTCGCCCCCTTGCTGATCGCGTTCATCTGCACGAAGAAGGCGATCATCATGTTGCGCGCGGTCTGGTCGAGCAGCAGGCTGAGAAAGTAGCGCGCCTCGATCTTCTGCGCGGTGTCGAAGTCCACGCGCGCGCAGTCCGCAACCGCGGCGAAGATCGCCTTCTGCGCCGGCATCAGGCCCCTGGTCTGGTTCATCACGTTGACCGGACCCAGCATCAGCAGGCCCTGGTTGGCCTTGTGATCGGGGCCGCCACCCGGCATCTTGTAGCCCTCGCGGTCCCAGGGCTGCTTCGCATCGGGGTTGGCCAGAAGCCAGGCGTATGCGCGCTCGCGCATCTCGTCCTCGTTCGCGGCGATCTCGTGGATCAGGCCTTTTTCGAGCGCCTTGTCGGCCTTCAGCCGCGCGCCCTGGCTGATCAGCCCGATCGCCTCCTGCATGCCGAGCAGGCGCGTCACGCGAACCACGCCGCCGGCGCCCGGCATCAGGCCGATCTGCGCCTCGGGCAGGCCGAGGTCGACGCCCGCCAGCGCGATGCGGTGATGGCAGGCCAGCGCGATCTCGAGGCCGCCGCCGAGCGCGGCGCCGTTGATGCCGACAGCCACGGGCACGCCCAGCGTCTCCAGCGTGCGCAGCGGCGCCTTCGTCGCCAGCGTGCCCTCGTACATTTCCCGCTTGCGCTCGGGCGGCGGGTCGAGATCCATCTCGAGCATCTCCTTGATGTCGCCGCCGGCGAAGAACTGCCCCGGCTTGCCGGAGCGCACGAACACGCCCTTCACGTCGCCCGCGGCAACCATGCCCTGCAGCTCGGCCACCGCCGCCTTCATCGCGGCGTCGTACTCGAGGCCCATCGTGTTGACGCTCGAGCCCGGCTGGTCGAATACCAGCTCGACGATGCCTTGCGCGCCCTTGTCCAGAGTGATGTATCCCATGGTCCCTGCTCCCCGCTGATCCGGATCCGCGCCAGCGCGCCGATCACACGCGCTCGATGATGGTTGCGATGCCGATGCCGCCGCCCGCGCACAGCGTGCACAGTCCGCGCTTCAGGTTGCGCCGCTCGAGCTCGTCGAGCAGGGTGCCCAGGATCATCGCGCCGGTGGCGCCGATCGGGTGCCCCATCGCGATCGCCCCGCCGTTGACGTTGATGCGCTCGTCAGGCACGCCCATCAGCGCCTGGAAGCGCAGCACCACGGCGGCGAAAGCCTCGTTCAGCTCGAACAGGTCGATGTCGTCGACCGTGAGTCCCGCCTTCGCGAGCGCCTTGCGCGCGGCCGGGGCCGGCCCTTCCAGCATGATCGTGGGCTCGGTGCCGACCAGCGCCGTCGCGACGATGCGCGCGCGCGGCGTCAGGCCGAGTTCGCGCCCGGCGCGCTCGTTGCCGATCAGCACCAGGCCCGCGCCGTCGACGATGCCGGAGGAATTGCCCGCCGTGTGCACGTGCTCGACGACCTCGAGCTGCGGATAGCGGAACTTCAGCAGCTCGTCCTGGCCCCACTCGCCGAACTGGGCGAACGAGGGCTTGAGCCGCGCGAGCTCCTCGAGGGTCGTGGCGGGACGGATCAGCTCGTCGTGGTCGAGAATGGTCACGCCGTTCATGTCGCGCACCGGCACGATCGAGCGGAAACGCCCCTCGGCGCGCGCGGCGGCGGCGCGCTGCTGCGACATCAGCGCGTAGCGGTCGACGTCCTCGCGCGTGAAGCCGTTCAGCGT
>CAYXJM010000497.1:0-2434 GCA_964465455.1 uncultured Klebsiella sp. | reverse complement strand
GATGGACTTCGCGGCGTTCACGCGGCTGCCGTCGCGCTTTTCCGCCGAGCCGCTGCTGCGCGAGGAGCGCGCGCGGCTGCTCGCGCGCGTCGCCCGCGACGGCTTCATCGACGACTACAGCGGCGTGCGCATCGCCGCGAGCGGGCGGCGCTTCCGCATCGAGCGCGCGACGGTGTGGAACCTCGTCGACGCGGCCGGCCTGCGCCACGGGCAGGCCGCGATGTTCGCGCACTGGACGCCGCTCGAGTGAGGCGTCGCCTTCAGTCGAGCACCTCGATCGCGGGCAGCCTGTAGCTGCCGTCGAAGACGCCCGGCCCCGGCTCGTAGATGCGCACGATCAGCGAGAACGGCGCCTCGCCCACCGGCAGCCAGTTGGCGGTGCCGCCGGCCGGTGGCTCTTTCTGGATCAGGATGTCGAAGCTGCCGTCGGCGTTGCGCGCGAGGCCCCGCGTGCGGTCGCCGATGCTGTAGCGGTCGATCGGGTTCCCGATCAGCGACATGGTCTTCAGGTCGTAGGCGATCAGCGACCAGAAGGCGCCGGCGGGCGGGATCGTGGCCGGCGTGAAGTGCAGCCGGTAGCGCTTCGCCCCGCTCAGCAACTCGCCGTTGCCGTCCACCATGAGCGCCGCGTAGGTGCTCTCCTCGGGGCGGTTGGCGTAGCCGCCGTAGACCACGTTCGCGCGCATCAGGTAATCGTGGCCGTAGTCCGCGAGCCCGAGCGGAAAGATCCAGCCGTTGCGGACATCGCTGAGCGGGCGCTGCGAGGCGGCGCGCAGCAGCGCGCGGCCGTTGGCTATCGCCTTCTCCAGGCCGCGCCGCGTGGCGTCGTCCAGTTTTGCGGCGTGGAACTCGCGCGCAGGGCCGACGCCGATCTGGTCGAACTGCGCCATCAGCGCGCCTTCGTCGGCGCGCACGCGGTTCCCGCGCAGCCAGCGGTTCAGCACCGCGAAGTAATCGAGCGATGCGCGCGGATCCATCGGCGCCGCCGCCGCGACGGCGGCCTCCGCGGGCGGCTCGCCGCGCCGCCACTGCGACAGCGGCGCCGACCAGAAGTCGCGCATCAGCGCGAGCGCCTGCGGGAAATCCGCTTCGCCGTCGACCAGGATGCGCCCGAGGATCCACGCCTGCTTCGTCGCGACGCGCACGGGCTTCACGCCCTCGGGCAGCTGCCCCGTGAAGTCCGGCCCCACCAGCGCGAAATAGCCTTCCGCGGTGCCGGTGGTGCGGCGGCCGATGTGCGTCACCTCGTTGAAGAAGTCGGTGACCGCCAGCGTGTAGTAGCGACCGCCGGTGTCCGGCACGTGCACGATCACCGGCTCCTTGCCGAGGTCGAACCAGCCGCTCAGGTACAGCGTGTCGTTGTTCGGCGCGCGCAGGTTGCCCGCGGTGGCGGGCGTCACCAGGTACTCGCGGCGATGGAACGCGTTCAGCGGCGCGATGACCGGCTGGTCCGCCGCCACGCGATGCGTCTCGTTGTGCATCTGCGTCGTCATGTCGACCATCGGGTAGCCCCACAGGTAGGCGAGCGTGCCCACGTGCTCGGCGAGTTGCTCGCGGATCAGCTCGACGTTGGCGGCGCGCGCGTCCGCGGCGGGGGCCGCGGCGACGCCGGCGGCAGCCGTCAGCGCGACGAGCACCGCCGCCGCGAGCGCGGCGAGGCTGCGGGGGATCAGGCGTGTGGCGTGCATGGTGTTCTCCTCGTGCGCTGACGGTGTCCGCGGGGCGCGGGGCAGGGCGCAGCTTAACCGCGCCGGCGCCTTCGGGGCGTGCCGCGCGCGCGACCCCGCGCCCAACGCGGGCGCGGCCGCGGGCCGGCCGGCTAGCGGCGCTGCGCCGCGTCGCGGTACGCCCCCGGCGTGGTGCCGGTCCACTTCTTGAACGCGCGGTGGAAGGCGCTCGGCTCCGAGAACCCGATCGACGCGGCGATCTCGTTCGCGGTGCGCTCGGTGTTCAGCAGTTGCTCGATGGCGCTCTCCTTGCGCACCGAGTCCTTGATTTCCTGGAAGCCGTTGCCTTCCTCGCGCAGCCGCCGGCGCAGCGTCTGCGCGCTGATGCCGAGCAGCGCGGCCACCTCCTCGACGCCGGCGCCGGCGATGTCGTCGCGCCGGCGCAGCATGCGACGCACGGTGCTGCCGAGCGTGGGCCGCTCGATGTAGCGGCGCATCAGGGACTCGGGTGCGCTGTTCAGGAAGTCGGCGAGCTCGGCGCTGTCGCGGGTCACCGGATGGTCGAGGTAGCGCGCCGGGAACACGACGCAGTTCTCGCGCGCCGCGAAGTAGTGGTCGCAGGGGAACATCCGCGCGTATTCCTCGCGGTACGCGCCCGGCGTGAACGCGAACAGGATGCGGTCGGGCAGCAGCTCGCGCTGGATCAGCCAGCTCGACCAGCGCAGCCAGATCACCATCAGTGACTCGATGAAGGCGCGGTCGTCGAG
>CAYXJM010000496.1:0-2435 GCA_964465455.1 uncultured Klebsiella sp. | reverse complement strand
GACGCTGAAGCGGCAGCTGCCCATGCCGAGGAACGCGAGCTGCTCCTGCACCTGCGTCGAGATGCTCCTCGCGGTATTCGCGCGCGCCTTGCCGAGCTCGGCCGCGCGCGTGCTCCAGGCGTTCTCCAGTGCGTGCAATTGCGCGCCGAGGGCTTCGATGCGCGTGTCTGACACCTCGAGCCCTGCCGCCTCGGCGCTCATCTCCTGCTGCAGCCGCGGCAGCTCGGATGGCGCGACGCGATGCTTGCGCGCGAGCGTGTAGATCGCCGACAGGCGGCTCTCGACCTCCGCGAGCCGTTCGGGGTCGAGCTCCAGGCTGTCGCGCAGCGCCTGCAGTTCGCGCCGCGCTTCGTCGGCCTGGATCTGGGCCGATTCGAGCAACTGGCGCGCGCTGTCGGCGCGCTCGCCGAGGCCGTCGAGGTGGTGCATCGTGGCGCAGGCGCGGCGCAAGCCGTCGAGGACGCCGCCGCCCTCCTCGCCGCCTTCGCAGAGCGCCAGCACCTGCTCCACGTCGTGGGTGAGTTCGCCGGCGTTCGCGAGCCGCTTCTGCTCCTGTTCCAGCTCCTCGCTCTCGCTGGCACCGAGGGCGAGCTCCGCGAGCTCTCCCAGCTGGTAGCTCAGCAGCTGCTGGCGGTCGCGCCGCTCGCCGGCGCTGGCGCGCAGGGTCTCCAGCTCGTCGCGGCATTCCCGCCAGCCCGCGTAGGCGGCCGCCACCTGTTCGGCCAGCTCCCGGTGCCCGCCGTACTCGTCGAGCAGACGCTGCTGGCTCGCGCGCGCGAGCAGCGAGTGGTGCTCGTGCTGCCCGTGAATGTCGACCAGCTGGTCGCCGAGCGCCTTGATGTCGGCCAGCGTCGCGGGCTGGCCATTGATCCAGGCGCGGCTGCGGCCGTCGCGCGTCACTACCCGGCGCAGCTGGCATTCGCCGTCCAGATCCAGCGCGCGCTCGCGCAGCCACGCCCCGGCTGCCGGTGTGTCCGCCAGATCGAAGCTCGCGCTGACTTCCAGTCGCTCGGCGCCGGCGCGGATGGAGCGGTTGTCGGCGCGGTTGCCCAGCGCGAGCCCGAGGGCGTCGAGCACGATCGACTTCCCGGCCCCGGTCTCGCCGGTGATGACGGTGAGCCCGGCGTCGAGCTCGAGATCGAGCGCGTCGATGAGCGTGTAATTGCGGATGGTCAGGTGGCGCAGCATGGACCGTTTTATACAGCATTGCGGGCCCGGCTTCAGCCAGTCGTTGCCGGGCGCGAGGGCGCCCCGGTGTCGGGCCGCAGCCCGGCCCACGGGACGCGCCGCCCGGTGCTAGAATCGCACGGAGCCTTTGCCGGTCGGCGTGGAGGTCTACCGCGGGATGAACAGCATTGCGATGAACGAGCGCGAGCAACAGCTCCTGCGCACCCTCGTCGGTCTCTACATCCGCGGGGGGCAGCCCGTCGGGTCGCGCACCCTGGTGCAGGAGAGCGGCGTTCCGGTGAGTTCGGCGACGGTGCGCTCGATCATGGCGGACCTCGAGGAGCGTGGCTTCGTCGCCACCCCCCACACCTCGGCCGGTCGCGTCCCGACGGCCAAGGGCTACCGATTCTTCATCGAGACGCTGGTCACGATGCAGCCGCTGCACGGCGAGGAACTGCAGACGCTGCAGTCCGAGCTCGGCCCCGACAAGACCACTCCCGAGCTGCTGTCCGCGGCCTCGAACCTGCTGTCGGTCATCACGCACCAGGCGGGCCTGGTCACGGTGCCGCGCCCCGACGCGGTGAAGCTGCGCCAGATCGAGTTCCTGCCGCTCTCGGGTTCGCGCGTGCTCGTGATCCTGGTGCTCAACGAGAAGGAAGTGCAGAACCGCATCATCCACACCGAGCGCGAGTACGACGAGACCGAGCTGCGCGCCGCGGCCAACTTCGTGAACAGCCGCTTCGCGGGGCGTGGCCTGGAGTCCATCCGCGAGGACCTGCTGAGCGCGCTGCACAACACCCGCGCCACCATCGACCGGCTGCTCCAGACCACGATCGACCTCGCGAGCCGCGCCCTGGTCGCCGACGAAAAGAAGGATGGCGGTTACGTCGTGGCGGGGCAGTCGCACCTGCTGGACGTCGCATCCTCGGACAACATGGTACGGCTGCGGGAACTGTTCGACGCTTTCCAGCAGCAGAAGGACATCCTGCACCTGATGGAGCGCAGCGCGCGCGCCGACGGGGTGCAGATCTTCATCGGCGAGGAGGCCGGCTACGAACCGCTGGTCGACTTCAGCCTCGTGACGGCGCCCTACCAGACCGGCGGGCGCACGGTCGGGGTGATCGGCGTGATCGGACCCACGCGCATGGCCTACGACCGCGTCATCCCGGTGGTCGACGTGACCGCCCGCATGCTCAGCGCCGCGCTGCGCGCCCCCTGAACCGTGGGTCAGGCTTCAGCCTGACATCGGGTGGCGTTGGCAGAACTGG
>CAYXJM010000495.1:0-2456 GCA_964465455.1 uncultured Klebsiella sp. | reverse complement strand
CCTCGGCTACGACGGCGTCTACACCTTCGAGGGACGCCACGATCCCTTCCTGCCGTTGGCGGTCGCGGCGGGGGCGACGAGCCGGTTGAAGCTGGCCACCGGCATCGCGGTCGCCTTCGCGCGCAACCCGATGCTGCTCGCGAACCTCGGTTACGACCTGCAGCTCATGTCGGGCGGGCGCTTCATGCTCGGGCTCGGCTCGCAGATCCGGCCGCACATCGAGAAGCGCTTCAGCGCGACGTGGTCGCGCCCCGCCGCGCGCATGCGCGAGATGGTGCGCGCGATCCGTGCGATCTGGGCCTGCTGGCAGGACGGCAAGCCGCTCGACTTCCGCGGCGAATTCTATACGCACACGCTGATGACGCCGGTGTTCACGCCGGGGCCGAACCCGCACGGCCTGCCGCCGATCTATCTCGCCGGCGTCGGCCCGCGGATGACCGAGGTGGCCGGCGAGGTGGCCGACGGGCTGCTGGTGCATCCGTTCAACACCGCGCGCTTCGTGGCGAGCGAGGTGCTGCCCGCGCTCGATCGCGGCCTCGCGGCGTCGGGCCGCACGCGCGCGGAGTGCGACGTTTCGGCGCAGTTCATCGTCGCCACCGGGCTCGATCGCGAGGAGCGCGAGCGCAACCTCGCGCTGGCGCGCGGGCAGGTCGCCTTCTACGCATCGACGCCGGCCTACAGGCCGGTGCTCGACTGCCACGGCTGGGGCGACCTCCAGCCGCGCCTGAACGCGCTCTCCAAGGAGGGCAAGTGGGCCGAGATGGGTGCGCTGCTGAGCGACGAGCTCGTGAACGAGGTCGTGATCCACGGCTCGCCCGAGGAGGTCGGCGAGCGCCTGCGCGAGCGTGCCGGCGACTGGTGCGGCCGCGCGAGCCCGGTGCTCTACGCGGGCGATCTCGAGATCCGCGAACGCCTCGTGCGCGCGATCAAGCGCTCATGAGCGCAGGCGCAGCCGCGGCGCGCCACGCCTTCACGGAGCAACCGGTCCGGCACCGGGTCGCGGTGAACGGACTGGAACTGGCGGCCTGGGAGTGGCCCGGCGAGGGCGATCCGATCCTGCTGCTGCACGCGACCGGCTTCCACGCGCGCTGCTGGCTGGCCGTGGTCGAGGCGCTGCCCGGCAGGCACGTCTTCGCGCTGGACATGGCGAGCCACGGCGAGAGCGAGCGCCGGCCGCCGCCTTACAGCTGGAAGCAGTTCGGCGACGACGTTGCCGGGGCCGTCGACGTCCTCGGGCTTCAGCGCGTGCTCGGCGTCGGCCACTCGATGGGTGGTCATGCCCTGGTGCTGGCCGCGGTGGCTCGCCCGCAGCGCTTTCGCGGCCTGTTGCTGGTGGATCCCGTGATCGTTTCGCCCGAGCTCGGACTGCTCGCGTCGGGAGGCGTCTCCGGGGCAGACCACCCGATCCGCAGGCGCCGCAACCGCTGGGACTCGCCGCAGCAGATGTTCGACGCCTTCAGGGCGAAGGAACCCTATGCGCACTGGGACGCGCGCGTGCTGATGGATTACTGCCGCTTCGGGCTGCGGCCGGCCGCCGACGGCGGTTACGAGCTCGCGTGTCCGCCCGAGCTCGAGGCGGAAGTCTACGGGAGCATGAACATGGACCACATCCTGCCGCTGCTGCCGCGCGTGCAGATGCCGGTGGAAATCATCCGGGCGCGCGCGCGTCGCCCCGGGGACAGCTTCTTCGACTTCTCGCCGTCACCGACCTGGGAGCGCCTGGCAGAGCTGCTGCCCGATGCCGTGGACGAGCAGCTCGAGGACGCCTCGCATTTCATCCCGATGGAGCGCCCGGCCTGGCTGGCTGAGCGCATCGCCCGCCTCGATGCGCGCCTGCGCGCCGGGGGAGGCTGAGGCGTGGAGCTCTCGCTGTTCGCGCGCCGCTTCGGCGGCGACTCGGGCGTGGTCGACCTGATGCGGGACCTCGGGGAGGCGCTGACGGTCCATCCCGACATGATCATGATGGGCGGCGGCAACCCCGGGCGCGTGCCGGCCGCCGAGCGGCTCTACCGCGAGCGGTTGCGGGCGATCCTCGACGATCCGGCGCTCGCGCACGCGATGCTCGGCGTGTACCAGCCGCCGCAGGGCGACGAGCGCTTTCGCGCGGCGCTGGCGCGGATGCTGCGCGAGGAGTGCGGCTGGGACGTGGGCGCGGAGAACATCGCCGTCGCCAACGGCAGCCAGTCCGCGTTCTTCGTGCTGTTCAACCTGTTCGCCGGCGAATTCGCGGGCGGGCGTCGCCGGCACGTGCTGCTGCCGCTGGTGCCGGAGTACATCGGCTACCGCGAAGTGGGCCTCAATGATGCCATGTTCCGCGCGGAGCGGCCCGCGATCGAGCGCCTGCCGGAGCAGCTGTTCAAGTACCGCGTGGACTTCGCGCAGCTCGCGCCTGGCGACGACACCGGCGCGATCTGCGTCTCGCGCCCCACCAACCCCACGGGCAACGTGCTCGGCGA
>CAYXJM010000494.1:0-2467 GCA_964465455.1 uncultured Klebsiella sp. | reverse complement strand
CGAGATCCTCGGCAAGGCCGAGTTCCTGAACCCCGGCGGCTCGGTCAAGGACCGCACGGCGCTCGGCATCGTGCGCGACGCCGAGGCGCGCGGCGCGCTGCGTCCCGGCGGCGTCATCGTCGAGGGCACGGCGGGCAACACCGGCATCGGCCTCACGGTCGTGGCCAACGCGCTCGGCTACCAGAGCGTGATCGTGATGCCGCAGAGCGCGAGCCAGCAGAAGATCGAGCAACTGGAGATGCTCGGCGCGGAGCTGATCCTGGTGCCCGCCTGCCCGTACAGCAGTCCCGGGCATTACATCCACGTCGCCGAGCGCGTGGCCGAGGGGCGCAGCCACCAGGAGCCGAACGGCGCGGTGTGGGCGCGGCAGTTCGACAATCCGGCCAATGCGCGCGTGCACTTCGAGACGACCGGGGCGGAGATCTGGGCGCAGACCGCGGGCAAGGTCGATGCATTCGTCTGCGCCGTCGGTACCGGCGGCACGCTGGCGGGCGTGGCGGCGGCGCTGCGCGAGCGCAATCCCGCGGTGAAGATCGGCATCGCGGATCCGTACGGGTCGTCGCTCTACAGCTGGTTCAGGACCGGCGAGCTCGCCGCGCACGGCGAATCGATCGCCGAGGGCGTCGGCGTGAGCTTCGTGCCCGGCAACCTGCAGGGCACGAGCGTGGATCTCGCGTTCGAAGTGGACGACGACACCGCGCTTCCCTTCCTGTACGACTTGCTGAAGCACGAGGGCGTCAGCGTCGGGCCCTCGTCCGGCATCAACATCGCCGGGGCCGTCGCGGCGGCGCGCGAGCTCGGGCCGGGCCACACGATCGTCACGATCCTCTGCGACCCGGGCAGCCGCTACCTCGACCAGCTCTACAACGCCGAGTTCCTGTGGAGCCGCAAGCTGCCGGTGCCGGACTGGATCGTGGCCTGAGGGCGCCGTTCAGCCGGCCGGCGGCAATCCCAGTCCGCGCGCGATCGCCGCGCACATATCGGCCTGCGCGCGCCGGCTGATCGCGGCATCCGCGATCAGCGAGGAGCCGTGGAACGTGCCGGGATACGCGTGCAGTTCCACCGACACGCCGGCCTGCAGCAGGCGCTGCGCGTACAGCAGCCCCTCGTCGCGCAGCGGGTCGTATTCCATCACCGTGACGCAGGCCGGCGGCAGCCCCGCGAGATCGTGGGCGCGCGCCGGCGCGGCGTGCGCCGGCACCGCTTCACTTCCCGGCGCGATCGCGCCGAGGTAGTAGCGCCAGCTGAGCTCCGCGGCCGGCCGGTTCCACAGCGGCGTGTCGGTGAAGGCACGCATGCTCGGCGTCTGCAGCCGGTCGTCGAGCTCCGGGATGCCGAGGAACTGGAAGCAGGGCTGCGTGCCGCCGCGGTCGCGGCGCAGCAGGCACAGCGCCGCGGCGAGTCCGCCACCCGCGCTCTGGCCGAAGACGCCGAAGCGCGCCGCGTCGATGCCGAGCTCCGCCGCGTTCCCGACGCTCCACAGGAAGGCCGCCTCGCAGTCGTGCAGGCCGGCGGGGTAGGGGTGTTCCGGCGCCAGCCGGTAGCCGACCGACACGAGCACGATGCCGAGCGCGCTCGCCAGCGCGATCGCGTTGCCGTGCTCGGTCTCGAGGCTGCCGACCACGAAGCCGCCGCCGTGGATGTACAGCAGGCCGGGCAGCGCGCCGCGCGGCTCGAGCGGGCGGTAGATGCGCAGCGGCACGGACCCCCCGGGACCCTCGATCGTGCGCTCCTCGATGTGCAGGGCTGAGGCGTCCGGCGCCGGCAGCTGCGCCGACAGCGCCGTGATCGTGGCGCGCGCGGCGGCCACGTCGGCGAAGTCGAGCTGCGGCAGGAAGGGGACGGCGGCTGCGAGCTCGGGATCGAAGCGGTAACTCATGCGATGGTTCCGTTGTGTCGGTCGGTCAGGGATTGGTGCGGCGGGCGCAGGCTTCGCCCGCGCGCCGTCCGAAGAAGGTGGCCTCGCCGAGGCAGGTGCCGCTGGAGTAGCCGCGCGCATCCTGCGCGATGTTCCACGCCGTGGCGCCCGCGGCGTAGAGCCCGGCAATGGCGGCGCCGGACGCGTTGCGCACCTCGCCGTCGGCCGAGACGTCGAGGCCGCCGAGCGAGAAGCCGCCGTACTTCGCGCGGCCCACCGAGAGGTCGAAGGCCGCCCACGGCCCCTGGTCCAGCGGCTGCAGCCAGTCCGCGTGCTTGTGGAAAGCGGGATCCTCGCCGCGCGCGGCGTGCGCGTTGTAGTCGGTGAGCGTGCGCACCAGCGAGCCCGGCGGCAGCGCGAGGCGCGCTTCCATCTCCTCGACCGAGTCGAAGCCGTCGACGAGGCGCTGCTCGAAGAACTCGTAGGGCGGGTAGCCGAAAGTCGCCGCGTCGAGCACGAGGTACACGATGCCCTTCGGCTGCTCGACGATGAAACCCGCGCTGCGGCCGTGATAGGAATCCTCGGCCACGAAGCGCTTGCCTTCGGCGT
>CAYXJM010000493.1:0-2473 GCA_964465455.1 uncultured Klebsiella sp. | reverse complement strand
CGGTGCCGCGGTGGACGACTATCTCGCCGATCACGCGGTCGACTGGCAGCCCTGAGCGGCGGCCGCCGCGCGCCGGCGCAAACCGAGTTGCCTCGCGTGCCCCCGATACCCGGCCGCCTGCCGGGGCAGCCATCGTGGCGGTGATGCTGAAGCTCGGGAACGGTTCGGGCAGCCCGCGGCGCGTGATCGCGCTGGTGCCGCGCTGATCCGTTTCGGCCGCTCAGAACGCCTGCTCGATGCCCAGAGTCAGGCCGTATCGATTGCCGCCATCCTCCGCGAGCCGCGCGTGTACGCCGGTGCGCAGACGCAGACCGGACTCGTTCTCGAGGCGTAGTCGCGCCGCCAGGGACACGAAGGGGTCGTCGTCGGAGCGGTCGTCGACCACGGAGGTCGCGACCAGCGACGGCGCGTAGACGGAAGCGGTGCGCACGCTGCGCTCGTCGTTCAGCACGTCCTCTCCGAGTGCCAGATCCAGCTCCGGCTCCACCTGCCAGTGCTGCCACGCCAGTTCGTCGTGCAGACGCCAGCCGATCGTGAGTTCCAGCGCGTCGAGTGATTGTGAGCCCACGCGCTGCGCGAGCAAGTCGTCGCCGGACTCGGTGTAGCCGCCGAGGCCGGTCTCGGTGTAGCGCGCCGAGAGAATCGGTCCCATCTGCATGCCGCAGCCAAGCCCGAGCCACGCGACGCGCACGCTCGCCTGCCAGCCGTCGCCGGAGGTGTCCGCGTCGAGTTCGTCGATCACGCCGGTGCGCCGGATGTCGACCTCGTTGCCGAACCACGCGAGCGCGGCTTCCGCCTGCAGCGGGCCACGTCCTGCATTCGCCCAGAGATGCGCGCTGCGGGTGTCCACTCGATGCGAGCCGTAGTCTTCGTCGAGGTCGACGTCGCTGTCGGCATAGCCCAGCGCGAAGCCGATCTCCACAGCGGAGTTTATCCGATAGCCTGCGCCCGCGATTGCGCCATAGAGGTCGATGTCGTAGCCGATGGCGCGGCCGCCATCGCCCTCCCAGCCATCGTTCTGGCCCCAGCTGCCGACCGGCAGCGCGAATACTCGCCATGATTGCGCCGTGCCGGGCTGCCCCCGGTTTGCGTCCGCGAGCGTCTCTTCGAGCGTCTCGGCCGCGCTCAGCGTTGCCTCGGTCTGGGCAGGCACGCCGTCGGCCGAGCCGATCAGCCGCGAGGCATAGCGCGCTATCAGCCGATGCCCCAGCTCGCTGGGGTGGCGGCCGTCGCTGCTCAGGAAAGGACCGTCGAGGCCGTAGGCGGCCGGGTCAGCGCCCGCGCGGTAGAAGAGCGAGTAGAAATCGAGCATCCGGATGCGCGTGCCGCTGCTCTCCAGAGGGGCCAGCGCAGCAGGCGTGCCATCGTTGAACAGTGTCATGAAGCGGCTGGCCGGATCGCTGCCGAAATCGCGGGATTTTCCGCCGAACACGACGATCTCGCGCGCGCCGGCGCCGATCAGGCGTGCGACGTTGTCGCGTGTCTCGGCCAGCGTGCGTGCTGCCAGCGCCTCCGGCGTCAGCGCGGAATCGTACCGCGAGCCGCCCAGCACCGGGCCGAGTGGCGGGAGCTGGATGCTGTTGTTCCCTCCCGCGGAGTAGATCACGAGGTCGCGCGCTCCGATGCGTCCCCCACGGGCGACAAACTCGCTGACCTGCGTCCCGGCGCCCCTGGCGGCCGGATTGCCGAACCATTGATAGGCACTGAACGTGCCGCTGCCCGCACCCGCCTCGGCGTAGTTGGTGGCGGGATCGAAGCGCCACTTCGTGTACTCGGGAAGCCACTGCATGGTGCCGCGGCCGTCGCTGCAGGTGCCGTAGGGGTTTGTGTTGCCGCAGAGGCGGAAGGTGTCGAGCGAACTGTCGCCGAAACCGAAGAGCATCTGTGCGTTCGCCGCGACGGGGACGCTCAGGGCCAGCGCAAGCAGCGGGCGC
Organism: uncultured Klebsiella sp.; assembly: GCA_964465455.1. GTDB lineage: Bacteria > Pseudomonadota > Gammaproteobacteria > Pseudomonadales > UBA5518 > UBA5518. The sequence goes on along the minus strand of CAYXJM010000493.1, from coordinate 539 downwards.
AGGCCGCGCAGGCGTGGCGCGCGTCGCCCAAGCCGCGAGGTCTGTGCAGGTGCTGCGGGCGAGAGTGTCGTCGTGCTGCCGTGCGCCTTGCCGCCGCGTTCCGTAATCATGCTTGCCGCCCGCCGGAGATAGAGGATGATCGATGCGAGTGCCGTGTCGCAGTCTATCAGCCCGACGCGCTTGCGGTGCATGCGCAGTCCCGCGCGCGTCCTGGGGAAAGCGAGTTGCCAGGAGGGCGTGCGCGCACCGATACTCGGAAGCCCGACGGTGATGACGGCGAGAAGGAGCGGCGATGAGCGAGAACAGCAGTGCGAACGCGGCCAGGGAGCAGTTGCGCGCGGCCTGGGACGAGATGATCGAGGCGCTGCAGCAAGCCCGCGACGGCATCGACGTGCCGGCGCTGATGCCGGCGCCGCCGAGCGCGCGCAACCTCGCCGAGGGCTACCGCTACCTGATGGGCTTCGTGCACCACGGCATCGAGCGCGCCTTCCACGAGGATCCGGTGCGGCCGCATTTCCACAACGCGCTCAGCATCTTCA
>CAYXJM010000492.1:0-2477 GCA_964465455.1 uncultured Klebsiella sp. | reverse complement strand
GTGCCGGCGGCTACGCGTGTTGCCGGAATCGCTCCCGGCGATTCCGGCATCCACAGGTCCGCTCGCGGCACGGACCCGCCCCTCGGCGCGCTTGGAGTCGGTGCCACGTCGCGGCATCGGGGTTGCCGCGTCGACGCGGACCTTGCACCGGATCACTGGGTGCACGCCCATCCCGAGCGGCGGCGTTGCCCGGCTGCACGATGTGGCGCCAGAGCCTACAGGGATGTACTTGCCGCGGGTCCCGTTCGGGCGACCGGGCAACGCTGCCGCGACGCTCAGCGTGAGGGCTCGAGCAGCGCGATGAAAGCGCGCGCGGCGTTCGACAGCGTGCGGTCGCGGTGGTAGACGTAGCCGAGGCTGCGGCGTAGCTGCACCCCCGGGATCGCGAGGGCGACGAGTTCCTCGGTGCGCATGCTGTCCGGCAGCACCGACCAGCCGAGGCCGATGGCGGCCAGCATGCGCAGCGTCTCGAGGTAGTTGGTGGACATGCTGACCTCCAGCCGCACGCCGCTGGCATCGAAGAGCTGCTGCAGGATCTGCCCGGTGTAGGTGCCGGGGCCGGGCAGCACCGCGGGGTGCGCCGCCAGTTCGAGGATCGAGACCTGCTCCCGGCCCGCGAGCGGATGGTCGCGCGCCACCATCACCGCGAGCGGATCGGGCCAGACCTCGCGCGCTTCCAGCCGCGGCGCGGCACCCCCCGGCGCCAGCGTGATCACCGCGAGTTCCAGGGTGCCCTGGAGCACGGCGTCGTTGGCCTTCTCGGAATCCATGAACTCGATCTCGAGGCGTACCTCGGGGTGACGGCGCGAGAACTCCCGCAACACCGGCGGCAGGCGGTGCAGCCCGATGTGGTGGCTGGTGGCGATCGCGAGCGGGCCGCTCACGCTGCCGGAGAGGTCGCGGATCACGCGCTCGGTGTCCTCGATCTCGCGCAGGATGCGCTGCGCGCGCGGCAGCAGGCGGCGCCCGCTCTCGGTCAGCGAGACGTTGCGCCCGATGCGGTCGAACAGCCGCGCCCCGAGCTGCTGCTCGAGCGCGGCGATGCGCTTGCTGATCGCGGGCTGGGTGAGGTGCAGCCTCTCGGCGGCGAGCGAGAAGGAAGCGGTCTCGGCGACGCCAAGGAAAGCGCCTAGCAACTGGGTGTCCATTGAGCTCCTCCGGGTCGGTCTCGCAGGTCGGGCTCGTCGGTCGGGCTCGTAGGTCGGGCTCGTAGGTCGGGCTTCAGCCCGACAAGGCTTCGGAAAACCCTGACCCGCCCCATATTCTTTTATTCCGCTACGGAATCAGACAAATGAAAACAATGAATTTGTGTCATTGCAAGCGCTGCCCCTAGAATGGCGGCGTCAGAAGCCAGCGCAAGGGACCACGCCATGAAGCCGCGCACCCTCTACGACAAACTGTGGGACAGCCACCTCGTCAGGCAGCGCGACGACGGCTCGGCCCTGATCTACATCGACCGTCACCTGATCCACGAGGTGACCTCGCCGCAGGCCTTCGAGGGCCTCGCCATGGCCGGGCGCAAGCCGTGGCGCCTCGACGCCAACCTCGCGGTGCCCGACCACAACGTCTCGACCGACCCGGCGGAGCGCGAGGGCGGCTACGCGCAGATGAAGGACGAGGTCTCGCGCATCCAGCTGCAGACGCTCGACGAGAACTGCGCGCGCTTCGGCATCCGCGAGATCATGCTGAACGACCGCCGCCAGGGCATCGTGCACGTGATCGGTCCGGAAACCGGCGCGGTGCTGCCCGGGATGACGGTGGTCTGCGGCGATTCCCACACCTCCACGCACGGCGCCTTCGGCTGCCTGGCGCACGGCATCGGCACCAGCGAGGTCGAGCACGTGCTCGCCACGCAGTGCCTGGTCACGCGCAAGATGAAGAACATGCTGGTGCGCGTCGACGGCAAGCTCGGGCCCGGTGTCAGCGCCAAGGACCTGGTGCTCGCGGTGATCGGCAGGATCGGCACGGCCGGCGGGACGGGCTACGCGATGGAGTTCGCCGGCGAGGCGGTGCGCGAACTGTCGATGGAAGGGCGCATGACGATCTGCAACATGGCGATCGAGGCCGGCGCGCGCGCCGGGCTGGTCGGCGTCGACGAAAAGACGCTCGCCTACGTCGAGGGGCGCGAATTCGCGCCGCGCGGCGAGATGCTGGAGCGGGCGACGGCCGCCTGGCGCGCGCTGGTGAGCGACGAGGGCGCGGTATTCGATCGCGTGGTGGAACTGCGCGCCGAGGAGATCGAGCCGCAGGTGTCCTGGGGCAATTCGCCCGAGATGGTGAGCGCCGTCTCGGCCACCGTGCCGGATCCGGCGGCGATCGCCGATCCCGAGCGCCGCGCCGGGGTGGCGCGCGCGCTCGAGTACATGGGACTGCGCGCGGGGATGCCGATCGGGGAGATCCGCGTCGATCGCGTGTTCATCGGCTCGTGCACCAACTCGCGGATCGAGGACCTGCGCGCCGCGGCTGCCGTCGCGCGC
>CAYXJM010000491.1:0-2477 GCA_964465455.1 uncultured Klebsiella sp. | reverse complement strand
CGGCACAAGCGGAGCGGAAAGCAACCATGAGTGACACAGAAACCCACGATGTGATCGTCGTCGGCTCCGGGGCGGCCGGCGCGATGGCGGCGCTGCGGGCGGCCGAGCTCGGCCTGTCGGTGCTCGTCGTCGAGAAGGCGCACAAGTACGGCGGCACGTCGGCGACCTCGGGCGGCGTGATGTGGATCCCGAACCACCAGTTGACGCCGAACGACGACAGCCGCGAGCAGGCGCTCGAATACCTCGGGCACCTGATCGACATCCCGGTGCAGCGCGATCGGCTGGAAGCCTACGTGGACCAGGGGCCCGAGATGATCAGGTTCCTGAAATCGCTCGGGATTCCGCTGCTGCCGTCGGCGTGGACCGATTACTTCCCCCACCTGCCGGGCGCGCGCTCGGACCGTTCGATCGTCTGCGACACCTTCGACGGCCGCGAGCTCGGCGACAAGTTCACGCTGATGCGCGAGCAGTACACGCGCTTCAAGCTGCTGAACCGCTATTCGATGGACCTGCCGGAGTTCTTCTCGATCTCCACGCGCGGCAAGGGCTGGATCCAGGCCTTCCTGAAGATCCTGTGGCGCTACTGGACCGATTTCGGCACGCGGGTGCTCACGAAGCGCGACCGCCGCTTCACCAACGGCACCGCGCTGATGGGGCCGCTGTACAAGCGCATCTTCGCCCATGGCGTCGAGGTCCGGCTCGAGACGCGCCTCGACGAGCTGCTCCTCGAGCAGGGCGAAGTCACCGGCGTCAAGGTGAGCAATTTCGGCCGTGGCTACACGATCCGCGCGCGTCACGGTGTGGTGCTCTGCGCCGGCGGCTTCGAGTGGAACCAGGAACTGCGCGACCGCTTCCTGCCGGTGCCGGGGCTCACGCGCCACAGCAGTTCGCCCGAGGACGCCAACCGCGGCGAGGCCCTGATCGCCGGCATGAAGATCGGCGCGGCCACCGAGCACACCAATGACGCGTGGTGGATCCCGACCATGCACATGCCGATGCCGCGCGCGTCGAACTTCGAGGAGATCCACCAGGCTGCCTTCGACGTCGGCCGTCCGCACAGCGTGTGCGTCAACCGCAACGGCGATCGCTTCGTGGACGAGGCCTGCGGCTACGACGAATTCGGCGAGGCCATGGTCGCGGACCAGTTGAAGACCGGGGCGAACACGCCGTGCTGGCTGGTATTCGACGCGACCTTCCGCAAGAACTACACCGCCGGCGGCTTCATGCCCACGCTGATCATGCCCGACCTGGTCATCCCGCCGGACTGGTGGGACCACTACATCTTCCGCGCGCCCACGATCGAGGCGCTCGCCGCGAAGATCCACGTGCCGGTCGATGCGCTGCGCCGCACCATCGGCAACATGAACGTTTACGCGCAGACGGGCGTCGATCCGGAATTCGGCCGCGGCGGCAACGACTACGACCGCATGTTCGGCGACCCGGCGGTCTCGCCCAACCCCTGTCTCGGCGCCATCGACACGCCGCCGTACTATGCCGTGCCGATCAACCTCGGCGACCTCGGCACCAAGGGCGGCCTCAAGGCCGACGCACGCGCGCGGGTCCTCGACGCCAGCGGGCAGCCGATTCCGAAGCTCTATGTCGCCGGCAACAACTCGGGCAGCCCGTTCGGCAACCGCTATCCCGGTGCCGGGGGAACCATAGGGCCGGCGATGACCTTCGCCTTCGTGGCAATCAACGACATCGCCGAGCGCAGCCGCGCACAGGCCGCATCGGCATGAACAGACGGGTGGACAGGCATTGAGCAACACAGCACCGGGCGACGACACGCTGCGCCGCTACAACACCATCGCGTTGACGCGCAAGGATCGTCTGCTGACGATCACGCTGAACCGGCCCGAGAGCCGCAACGCTATCAACCTGGAACTGCACCAGGAACTGGCCGAGGTGTTCGTCTTCGCCGCGGCCGACCCGCATTCCGACGTCATCGTGCTGACCGGTGCCGGCACGGCGTTCTCCGCGGGCGGGGACCTCGAGCACATCGCGACCAACGCGGCCAACCCCGAGCTCTTCGACGAGGAGGTCCGGCTGGCCAAGCGCATCGTGTTCGCGATACTCGACCTCGACAAGCCGCTGGTCTGCCGCCTGAACGGTCACGCGGTGGGCCTCGGCGCCACGCTCGCGCTGTTCTGCGACGTGATCTTCGCCGCGGACGGCGCGAAGATCGGGGATCCCCACGTCGCGCTCGGCCTGGTGGCCGGCGACGGCGGCGCGGCGATCTGGCCGCTGCGCATCGGGCTGGGACGCGCCAAGGAATTCCTGCTGACCGGCGAGCTGCTCACGGCGGCAAAGGCCGAGCAGATCGGCCTGATCAATCACTGCGTTCCCGCGCAGGAACTCGACGGCGCGGTCGACGCGTTCTGCCAGCGCCTGCTGAACGGCGCGACGAACGCCATCCGCTGGACCAAGGTGCTCACCAACCTGGAACTCAAGCGCGTCACGACGGCCGTCATGGATGC
>CAYXJM010000490.1:0-2481 GCA_964465455.1 uncultured Klebsiella sp. | reverse complement strand
CCTGCTTGAGGTCGGCGTCGAGCGTGCGCAGCGACTCCTTGTCGGAGGCCGAGACGCTGCGCGGCGGGATGCGCGCTATCTTCGCGACGATCTCCTCGACCTCCCTGACGCCGATGACCTTCTTGCGCCGCGACTCGGGCTGCAGCCGCTGGTAGGCGCCGGCCTCGTCGATCACGTCGATGGCCTTGTCGGGCAGGAAGCGGTCGGTGATGTAGCGGCTGGAGAGCTCGGCGGCCGCCGCGAGCGCCTTCGTGCTGTAGCGCAGCCCGTAGTGCTCCTCGAAGCGCGAGCGCAGTCCTTTCAGTATCTCGACCGTCTCGGCGACGCTGGGCTCGCCCACGTCGACCTTCTGGAAGCGGCGGCTCAGCGCGCGGTCCTTGTCGAACACGCCGCGGAACTCCTGGAACGTGGTCGAGCCGATGCAGCGGATGTCGCCCGAGCTCAGCAGCGGCTTCAGCAGGTTCGAGGCGTCCATCACCCCGCCGGAGGCCGCGCCCGCGCCGATGATGGTGTGGATCTCGTCGATGAACAGGATCGCGTGCCGCTTCTTCTTCAGCTCCGCCAGCAGCCCCTTGAAGCGCTTCTCGAAATCGCCGCGATACTTCGTGCCCGCGAGCAGCGAGCCGAGGTCCAGCGAATAGACCACGCTCGCACGCAGCACGTCGGGCACCTCGCCGTCGACGATGCGCTTGGCGAGGCCTTCCGCGATGGCGGTCTTGCCCACGCCCGACTCGCCGACCAGCAGCGGATTGTTCTTGCGCCGGCGCGCCAGGATCTGCGCCACGCGCTCGAGCTCGACGCCGCGGCCGACCAGCGGGTCGATGCGCCCGGCGCGGGCCTCCTCGTTCAGGTTGGTGGCGAAGCTCTGGAGCGGGCTCCCCTCGCCCTCCTGTCCCTGCTGCTCTTCCTCGCCCTGCTCGGCGCCGTTGCCGCCGGGTCGCGGGTTGTCGGAGACCTTGGAAATGCCGTGCGTGATGTAGTTGACGACGTCGATGCGCGCGATGTTCTGCTTCTTCAGCAGGTAGACCGCCTGGCTCTCCTGCTCGCTGAACAGCGCGACCAGCACGTTGGCCCCGGTCACCTCGCTGCGGCCGGAGGACTGCACGTGGAACACGGCGCGCTGCAGCACGCGCTGGAAGCCGAGCGTCGGCTCGGTTTCGCGCTCGCCGTCGTCCTCGGGAATGACCGGCGTCGTGGTCTCGACGAACTCCGCGAGCTCGCCGCGCAGCTGGACCATGTCCGCGCCGCAGGCCCGCAGCACCTTGCCCGCGGCGTCGTTGTCGAGCAGCGCGAGCAGCAGGTGCTCGACGGTCATGAACTCGTGCCGTCTCGCCCGCGCCCCCTTGAAGGCGGCGTTGAGATTAAGCTCCAGGTCCTTGCTCAGCATCACAAACCTCCGGCGGCAAGCGCAGCTCCGAATTCAGCATAGACGACAAGGCGCGCGGCGCGAGGGCCGTTCACGGCGCATCCCCTGCGGCCTCGATCTCGCACAGCAGCGGGTGCTGGTTCTCGCGCGCGTAGCGGTTCACCTGCATCGCCTTGGTCTCGGCGATGTCCCGCGTGTAGATGCCGCACACGGCGCGCCCCTGGGTGTGCACCGTCAGCATGATCTGCGTGGCCTTCTCGCGCCCCATGCCGAAGAACAGCTGCAGCACCTCGACCACGAACTCCATCGGCGTGTAGTCGTCGTTGATCATGACGACCTGGTACATCGGCGGCTGCCTGAGCTCGGGCTTCGCCTCCTGCAGCGCCAGGTCGCCGTCGCCCTTGGGCGCTCGCTTCTGGTCGCGCGAGGCCGACCGAATGTCCATCGCGAAAATCCGCTTCATGGCCGCTGTGTTCGACTCCTTACGTGGGAAGAATGTTTCACGGATCACGGTTGCGCACAAGTGGCGCAGGGCGCCGCGTGCGGCGACGGCCGGCGGCAGCTTGACTATTGGATGGCGTCTCGTTAAAAACGATCCCAATGCCTTCCGCGCGGCCTCGCCACGCGGGGCAGGACATAACGACAACAATACGCCGGCCCGTCCCGGGCAGCGAGGACCAGATTCATGCGTACTGGTATCGTCAAGTGGTTCAACAACGCCAAGGGCTACGGCTTCATCCTCCCGGATGAGGGAAGTTCCGACGTCTTCGCCCACTACTCCGCCATCCGTATGGAAGGCTACAAGACGCTCAAGGCCGGCCAGTCGGTGCGCTTCGAGGTGGAAGCGGGACCGAAAGGCATGCACGCGATCGCCATCGAGGCGCTGGAAGCACTGGAGGAAGCGGCCTCCAGGCTGATGAAATGAAGCGGGACCGGCGGCGCCGCACGGCGCCGCCGTTCCGCAGAACTCAGGCCATGTGCTTGATGATCGCGTCGCCGAATTGCGAGCACTTCAGCAGCGTGGCCCCTTCCATCAGGCGCTCGAAGTCGTAGGTCACCGTCTTGGCCTGGATCGCGCCGTTCATGACCGCGATGATCAGATGGGCAGCCTCGTT
>CAYXJM010000489.1:0-2498 GCA_964465455.1 uncultured Klebsiella sp. | reverse complement strand
ATGGGGTGGCCGACGGGGATCGAACCCGCGACAACAGGAATCACAATCCTGTACTCTACCAACTGAGCTACGGCCACCATCGAAAACGTCGCGCCGCGTCACGGCGGATTGGTCGGGGTAGAGGGATTTGAACCCCCGACATCCTGCTCCCAAAGCAGGCGCGCTACCAGACTGCGCTATACCCCGAAGCCCCGGGACCTCGGGGTCCCGACACGGGAGCGCGAATGTTAAAGGTGGCCCCCGCGAGCGTCAATCGCGGCGCAGCGTGAATTTGGCCCTTTTGCTTGGCCGTGCCGGGAGCGGGTGCGAGAATGCGCGGCCTCTCCAGCCACCGCCAGCGGAACACCACGCCATGCCTGCGATCGTCCTCGACGGAAAGACCCTGTCCCAGCAGACCGAAGCCGAGCTAGGCGCACGCGTCGCCGCGATCCGCAGTCGCAGCGGCGGACAGATCCCGATCCTCGCGACGATCCTGGTCGGCGACGACCCCGCCTCCGCGACCTACGTGCGCATGAAGCAGAACGCCTGCAAGCGCGTGGGCATGGAATCGATCGCAGTCGAGATGCCCGCGAGCACGACGACCGCGGAACTGCTCGAGACGATCCGCGACCTCAACGCCAACCCCCGCTGCCACGGCATCCTGCTGCAGCATCCCGTGCCGGCGCAGATCGACGAGCGCGCCTGCTTCGACGCGATCGAACTCGCGAAGGACGTCGACGGCGTGACCTGCCTCGGCTTCGGCCGCATGGCCATGGGCGAGCACGCGTGGGGATCCGCCACCCCGGCCGGCATCATGCGCCTGCTCGAGGCCTACCGGGTCCCGCTCGCGGGCAGGCACGCCGTGGTGGTCGGACGCAGCCCCATCCTCGGCAAGCCGATGGCGCTGATGCTGCTGAACGCCAATTGCACGGTGACGATCTGCCACTCGCGCACCCAGGACCTGGCGCAGCACGTCAGGCGGGCCGACATCGTGGTGGGCGCCGTGGGCAAGCCGGAATTCATCCGCGCCGACTGGATCCAGGACGGCGCGGTGGTGGTCGACGCCGGCTACCACCCGGGCGGCATCGGCGACATCGAGCTCGCCCCGCTCACCGGGCGCGTCGCCGCCTACACTCCGGTGCCGGGCGGCGTCGGTCCGATGACGATCAACACGCTGATCCTGCAGACCGTGCAGACCGCCGAGCGCGCGCTCGGCTGAGCACCGCCCGGCTCAGCGCAGCTGGATGCGACCGTTCACCGTCACGGTGAGCGTCGCGGTGCCGCCTTCGACCGCGACCGGCGGCGCGGCCGCTGCATCGGCCATCATCGCCATCTCGGCACCGCGGTACGCCTTGTACACGGGCGGCGTGCCGCCGACGTTCAGCTCGACCACCTCGTAGCCGGCCGCGCCCATCGCCTGCGCGATCAGCTTCGCCTTCGCGGCGAAGGCCTCGAGCGCGGCCGTCGTGAGCTCGTTCTCCACCCGCAGCCGTGTGGCGCGCGTGGGCGCAAACTCCATGCCGCGCACCGGCAGCTTCTGCTGCAGTTCGGTGACGAGCGCGGTGATGTCGCCGAAGTCCTCGCTCTCCAGATCGAGCACCTGGATCGCGCGCCAGCCGACGATGCGACCCGCGGCGTATTCGGGCTGGGTGGTATACGCCCCGGTCTGCGCCTTGACCTTCGTGCGCTTCTTCGCGAGATCCAGCGCCCAGCGCATGTCGGTGTTCACGAGACCCGGCAGCGTCGCGGCGTCGCGCGCATCGTGCTCGACCGCGAGCGTCACCCGCATCAGGTCGTTCGGCACCTCGGCGGCCGCGTCCGCCTCGAGCCGCACCAGGTTGTAGTCGAGCCCCCGCTGCTCCTCCGCCGCCGCCGGCACCGCCGCCAGCAGCGAGGCCAGCACCACCGCTCCCACCCGTCCCGCGTTTCGCATGATCCCGTCTCCGTGGTCCGAACCGATCCACGCATCGTAACCCACGTCGGCCGTCCCGCGGCTGGCCGCGGTCCGCCGGATGCGTAGAATGAGCGACCCGACGCACACCGGCGTCGTTCGCACAGGAGACTTCGATGCCCAGCTACGACTACCGCTGCCTCGCCACCGGCACCGTCCACGAGGTCAAGCATCCGATCAGCCAGAAAGCCACGACCTGGGGCGAGCTGTGCGCCCTCGGCAATCTCGAGCCGGGCGACATCCCCGCGGATTCGCCGGTCGAGCGCCTGATCAGCGCCGCGGGCGTGGTCAGCAGCGGGGCGCTGCGCAACCCGGAGCCGCCCTGCGGAGCGGGCGGCTGCGGCCGCGGCGCCTGCAGCTTCGCCGCGTGAACGTGGGCGCCGGCGCCGCGGCGCTCGCGGATTTCATCCGCGCGCACCCGCGGCTCGTGGTCCTCACCGGCGCGGGTTGCAGCACGCCCTCCGGCATTCCCGACTACCGCGACGCTGCGGGCAACTGGAAGCCCGGTCCGCCGGTGCTGGGCGCGCAGTTCGTGCGCGAGCTCCCGGCCCGCCAGCGCTACTGGGCG
>CAYXJM010000488.1:0-2503 GCA_964465455.1 uncultured Klebsiella sp. | reverse complement strand
CCGAGGCCGGTCCAGTGGTGCAGCACCTCGTCCTCGGGCGCGTCGGCCAGCGCGCGCACGTCGGGAAAGCGCGCCATGAAGCGCTCGAAGTACGGGATCACGGTGCTCACCTGCGTCTGCTGCAGCATGATCTCCGAGACCCACACGCGGTACGGGTCGATGTCGCGCTGCCACGGCAGGTCGTGGCGGCCGTGCGCGTCGTGCCAGTCCAGCAGGCGCGTGGCGAAGCGCGCCGCGGCGCCGGTGTCGGGAATTGCCTCAGTCACGGTTCAGGAAGTCGCCCAGCTTCTTCATCAGCTTGTCCTGCACCTTCTCGGTGGCGAGCTGCGCGGCGATCTTCGCCACGTCGTCCTTGTCGATGCCGCACCACTGCTTCGGCGACTCGTCGAAACGGCCCTTGCAGGTCACGGGCCACTCGATCGCGAGCATCTTGCGGCTCATGCGGCAGGCGTGGTCGAGTTTGCCGAGGTCGTCGGTGACGCGCGTGTTCAGCTGCACGTCCAGCCTGCCGCGCGGCAGGTCGATCCGGCCCTCGCCGCGCATGCTCATGTCCGGCACCGCGACGCCGAGCTCGCGGAAGGTGCCCACGCCGTCGCGGAAGTCGAGCGCCGTGCGGACGCTGCGGAAGTGCGTGTCGGGCGCGAAGCGCGCGCTCAGCGCTTCCTGGTTCAGCTGCGCGGCGGCCCGGCAGATCACTTCCTCGACGCTCAGGCCCTTCAGCACCGGCTCGTCGATCGCGAGCTGCACCGGGCCGCCCAGCGTGTTCTTCCAGGCGGCCGGGTCGGCGCCCGTCGCGGCCAGCGTCAGTGTGCCGTTCACACGGCCCTCGAACTTCTGCGTCTGCCCGGTGCTGGCGAGCAGCGCCTTCAGGTCGACGCCGGCGAGCCGCGCGTTCACGTTCATCGCGCCCGACCCGGCCGTGGCGGCCAGCGTGCCGGTGGCGCTGAGCGTGCCGCCGTAGAGCGTCGCGTCCAGCTTCTCGAGGCGCGCGCTGCCCCTGGCGAGATTCACCCGCGCGTCGAGGTTGCCGAGTTGCAGCGCGCCGCGCACGAGGCGGCCGATCTTCGCGTCGATCGCGCCGTCGACGCGCAGCAGCGCGGCCAGCCCGCCGGTTCCGGGCGGCGCGGCGCTGGCGCCGGCGGGCGCCGCGGGCGGGGCGGCCGGCGCGGCGGCGGGCGGCAGGAAATAGTCGAGGTCGAGCTCGGGGCTGCTGATGCTCGCGTCGATGCGCGTGGTGTCGCCGAGGCCGAACCGCGCGCTGCCCGCGGCGTTGAAGCGGCCGGCACGGAGCGTCAGCGCATCGAGCGCGAGACTGTCGCCGCCGAGGGCGAAACGCGCGCCGAGCGCGATGTCCGCGAGCGGCGCGGCGTTGACGCCGGGCGGCACGGCGGCGCCGAGCACCTGCAGCAGCGCAGGCAGGTCGAGCCGCTTCAGGTCGAGCGTGCCGTGGGCGCTCGCGGCCCCGGGCTGGCTCCAGTCGGCGCTCAGCGCGGCATCGAGCTCGATGCCGTCGGCGCCCAGCCGCAGCGCCGGCGCGGCGAAGGTGCGGGCATCCAGGTCGATCGCGGCGGCCGGCACTTCCAGCGCCAGCGCGGGGCCCGCGGCGGGGGCGAGCGACAGCGAGGTCGCGGCGAGCGCGACGGTGCCGGCGGCGCGATCGGCTTCGACGTCGGAGGCCAGCGTGAGCTTCAGCTCGCGTTGCCCGGCGCCGGGCCTCAGCGTCGCGCCGCCCTCGAGACGGAACGGCCGGCCTTCCATGTTGATGGCCGTGCCTTCGAGCGCGAGGGCGTCGAGCGCGTAGCGCGCCCCCGTCTTGCGGTCGGTGTAGACCAGGGTGCCGTCGCGGACCCGGACGCGCTCGACATTGAGCAGCATCGGCGCGCCGGCCGCCCGGGCGGCGGCGTCCGCGGTCGGCGGCGCCGCTTCCGGTGTTCCGGAGCCGCCGAGTGCGCTCCAGTTGCAGTCGTCGCCGTCGTCGCAGGCGGCGTTCAGCGTGAGCCCGTCCAGCACGAGCTCGCTCACCTGCAGTTCGTTGCGCAGCAGCGGCAGCAGCGCGACACCGAGTCGCAGCCGTTTCGCGCCGGCCAGGTCCTCGCTGGCGTCGGCCGGCGCGCGCAGGCGCAGGTCCTCGGCCGCGAGCGAGAGCGTGGGCCACAGCGCGAGCTTCACGCCGCCGTCGATCGCGAGCGTGCCGTCGATGCGCTCGTTCACGAGCCCGATCAGCGTGGTCCTGAGGCGTTCCTCGTCGACCAGCGCGCGCAGCGCCACGGTCGCGGCGCCGGCGAGAACGCCCAGCGCGGCGACGGCGATCGCGGTCCATTTCAGCAGGGGATTCATGCGGCGTTTGCTCCGTGGGCCCGGCCTGTAGGTCGGGCTTCAGCCCGACAATTGCCCGGATTCATCCGGACGATGTTCGGCTGAAGCCGAACCCACGGGTCGTGGTCGATTGCAGTGCCCCGTCCGTGGGTCCGGATTCATCCGGACAAGCGGGCCGTGGGCGATT
>CAYXJM010000487.1:0-2506 GCA_964465455.1 uncultured Klebsiella sp. | reverse complement strand
GATCGCGATGATGCTCCGCCGCGAGACGCATCGCGTACTCGATCACCTTCAGCGAAGCCAGCTGGCCGTCGAGCTCCGAGACCGACATGTCGGGATCGTCGGCGAAGATCATCGTGTTGGTCCAGTTGAAAAAATCCTTGCGGTCGGCCGAGTCCACGCCCAGCAGGTCGAGGATCGCCAGCAGCGGCAGCTCGGCCGCGACCTCCTCGACGAACTCGCATTCCCCGCGCGGCAGCACCGCGTCGACGATGCGCTTCGCGTGCTGGCGGAACACCGGCTCGTAGGAGTCGACGGCGCTCGGCGTGAAGGCCGCGCGCATGATGCGGCGCACCTTCTGGTGCAGCGGCGGATCCATGCTGATGATCGTCTTGCGGTGGACGTTCTCGACCAGTTCCTGCGGGTATTCCGCCGGAAACGGCGCGCGCTCGGCCGAGGAGAACAGCTGCGGGTGCTTCGAGACGTAGTCGAGCTCCTTCTGCCCCACGATGGCCCAGTAGGGCACGCCGGTGCGCGGGTCGTCGTGCCAGACCACCGGACCCTGCTCGCGATAGCGCTTCAGCTCCGCGTAGGGCATGCCGTTGGCGTAGGTGTCCGGGTCGATCAGGTTGGCAAGTGGGCATCCGCTCATGGCTGTCTCCTTCTTCCGCGCAGGATGACTAATGGGCGTTAGTCTAGCGATGCCGCGAACCGGGCGTCCAGCACGGAACATGACGGCTCGTCCATCATTGTCCCGGCGACACTCCCCGCAGCGTTGACATATTGTCGGACAACAACCAACATCGCGGCTCCGCCGATGCGCCGCCCGTTTCGCGCAGGCCCCCGGAACCGCCCGATGTCAGACAATCCCGGCTTCGGCTTCGCGCCGTTCAAGCGAGCCCCGGCCTACCAGGTCGTGAGCGACAAGATCCGCGAGGCCATCCTCGACGGGCGCATCCCCGCAGGCAAGCTGCTGCCCACCGAGACCGCGCTCGCCGCGCAGTTCGGCGTGACGCGCTCCACGGTGCGCGAGGCCATCCGCCTGCTCGAGCAGAGCGGCCTGCTGGGGCGAGCGGGGCGCAAGCGCCTCGAGGTGCGGCTGCCCTCGCTGGAATCGGCCTCGCGCGCGGTGAACGCCGCGATGCAGATGCACCGCGTCACCTTCAAGGACCTCTGGGAAGTCTCGATGGGGCTCGAGCCGCTGGCGGCGCGGCTCGCCTGCGCGACCGCCGACGCGGAATGCAAGCGCCGGCTCGCGGCCAACATCGAGCGCACGGCCGCGGCGCTCGACGACGACGAGGAACTGCTGGAGGCGGAGATCGAGTTCAACGACCTGGTGGCGCAGGCCACCGGCAACCACGCCCTGCTGCTCGCGCGCCAGCCGCTGAACCAGCTCTTCTACCCGGCCTTCCGCCTCGTGATCGAGCGCCTGAAGCCCGGCAAGCGCATCCTCGAGTCGCACCGGCGGATCTACGAGGCGATCCTCGCCAACGATCCGGACACGGCGGCCGAGTGGGCCGAGAAGCACATGCGCGATTTCCGCCGCGGCATCCTGATGGCGAAGCTGGACTTCGAGGGGCCGGTGAGCCCGCACGCTTGACGCGCGGCCCGCGCCCGGGCCAAGCTCCGAGGCACACATGCACAACAACGCCATCACGCCCCGTCTCGAACTCGTCACCTGCGCGCTCTTCGCCGCCGCACTGCTGCTGACGCTGCACCTCGACCTGCTGGCCTCGCTGCTCGCCGGGCTGCTGGTCTACGCGCTGGTGCACGCGCTGGTGCCGCTGTTGCGCCTGCCGATGGTCGGCCACGAGGGCGCGCGCCTGGTCGCGGTCACGCTGATCGCGACCGCGGTCATCGCCCTGGTCGCGGCCGCGGGCGTGGGCATCGGCTCCTTCCTGCGCCACAGCGGCGAGAGCGTGCCCGTGCTGGTGCACCGCATGGCCGAGATCATCGAGAACTCGCGCGCAAGCCTTCCCTCGTGGCTGCTCGACTACGTGCCGGCCGACGCCGACGCGCTGCGCGTCGCGGTCGTGGCCTGGCTGAAGGACAACGCGCAGCTCTTCCAGGTGGCGGGCACGGGCGTGGGTCGCGCGCTGGCGCACATCCTGCTCGGCATGGTGGTGGGCGCGCTGCTGTCGCTGGAGGCCGCGAGCTCCCACCACGGCTCGGCGCCGCTCGCGCGCTGCCTGGCCGAACGCGCGGTGCGCCTGAGCAACGCCTTCCGCCGCGTGGTATTCGCGCAGTTCTGGATCTCGGCGATCAACACCACGCTGACCGGCATCTTCCTGGTCGCCGTGCTGCCCCTGTTCGGCGTCGAGCTGCCGTTCACGAAGACGCTGATCCTGATCACCTTCGTCGCTGGCCTGATCCCGATCCTCGGCAACCTGATCTCGAACACCGCGATCTGCATCGTCGGGCTCAGCCAGTCGTTGTTCGTGGCGCTCGGCGTGCTGCTCTACCTGGTGGTGATCCACAAGCTCGAGTACTTCCTGAACGCGCGCATCGTGGGCAGCCACATCCAGGCGCG
>CAYXJM010000486.1:0-2507 GCA_964465455.1 uncultured Klebsiella sp. | reverse complement strand
GCTGGTGCGCGTGGAATCGAGCCCCTCGATCCTGCTGCGCGGCATGGAGGGCTCGCTGATCCCGGTCTCCTGCGCGCACGGCGAGGGACAGGCGGAATTCCTGCCCGGCGCGCTGGCGGGGCTCGAGGGCGAGGGGCGGGTGGCGCTGCGCTACGTCGACAACCGCGGCAACCCGACGCAGCGCTTCCCGGCGAACCCGAACGGCTCGGCCGGGGCGGTGGCGGCGGTGACCACGACCGACGGTCGCGTGACGATCATGATGCCGCACCCGGAGCGCGTGTTCCGCACGGTGCAGAACTCGTGGCGCCCGCCGGGCTGGGGCGAGGACGGGGGCTGGATGCGTCTGTTCCGCAACGCGCGCGCGTGGCTCGGCTGAGAGCCCGCGCGCCGCGGTCGGATCAGGGGTGGATTTCCGCCCCTTCCTTCTGCACCACCGGCACCATCACGTCCTGGCGCGACACGCCGAGCCACATGACCAGCGGCGCGGCGACCAGCACCGAGGAGTAGATCCCGAACAGGATCCCCACCGTCAGCGCCAGCGCGAAGTAGTGCAGCGTCGCGCCCCCGAACAGCAGCATCGAGAGCACCGCGAGCTGGGTCGAGCCGTGCGTGATGATCGTGCGCGAGATGGTCGAGGTGATCGCGTGATCGAGCACCTCGGGCGTCGACATCTTGCGCGACTTGCGGAAGGTCTCGCGCACCCGGTCGAACACCACCACCGATTCGTTGACCGAGTAGCCGAGCACCGCCAGCACGGCCGCGAGGACCGACAGCGAGAACTCCCACTGGAAGAAGGCGAAGAAGCCCAGGATGATCACCACGTCGTGCAGGTTCGCGATGATCGCGGCCACCGAGAAGCGCCACTGGAAGCGCATTGCCAGGTAGATGACCATGCCGGTCACGGACAGGAACAGGGCCAGCGCGCCGTTCACCAGCAATTCCTGGCCGACCTGGGGGCCGACGTACTCGGCGCGCATCAGGCGCGCCTGCGCTGACTCGCCGCCCAGCGCCTGCATGACCAGTTCGCCCTGCCTGGCGGTCTGCTGCTCGTCGCGCAGCGGCACGCGGATCAGCACGTCGCGGTCCGAGCCGAAGTGCTGCACCTGGAAGTCCCCGAAGCCGCTGCGCGAGAGCGCCGCGCGCACGGTGTCGAGGTCGGCCGCCTGCTCGTAGCGCACCTCGACCAGCGTGCCGCCGGTGAACTCCACCGAGAAGTGGAGCCCCTTCGTGGCCAGCATGACCACCGCCAGCACGAAGGTCGCGAGCGACAGGATGTTGAACTTCAGCGCGTGGCGCATGAAGGGGATGTCGTTCTTGATCCGGAAGAATTCCATGGTGCGTCTCCCCTCAGCGCTTGGACGGTGTGGCGGTGGCGGCTGCGGGCCGCCAGATCTGGCCGATCGCGACGCTGGTGAGTCGCTGGCGGCGTCCGTAGACGAGGTTCACGATCGCGCGCGAGACCATCACGGCCGAGAAGATCGAGGTCAGGATCCCGAGGCAGTGCACCACGGCGAATCCGCGCACGGGGCCGGAGCCGAAGGCCAGCAGCATGATGCCGACGATGAAGGTCGTGACGTTGGAGTCCACGATCGTCGCCAGCGCTCGCTCGTAGCCCGCGGCGATCGCCGACTGCGGCGGCAGCCCGCTGCGCAGTTCCTCGCGGATGCGTTCGTTGATGAGCACGTTGGCGTCGATCGCCATGCCGAGCGTCAGCGCGATCGCCGCGATGCCGGGCAGCGTCAGCGTCGCCTGCAGGATCGACAACAGCGACAGCAGCAGCACCAGGTTCGTCGCCAGCGCCGTGACCGAGATGACGCCGAACAGCATGTAGTAGACGATCATGAAGGCCGCGATTGCGACGAAGCCCCACAGCGTCGAGTGGAAACCGCGGCTGATGTTGTCGGCACCGAGCGAGGGGCCGACGGTGCGTTCCTCGATGAAGTCCATCGGGGCGGCCAGCGCGCCGGCACGCAGCAGCAGCGCGAGCTCGGAGGCCTCCACCGGGTTGTCGAGCCCGGTGATGCGGAACTTCACGCCGAGCGGGCTCTGGATGGTCGCGAGGCTGATGATGCGCTTCTCGTAATAGGGCACCCTCACCACCTGCTCGACGCCTTCGGCGTCCTTGCGGTAGGTGGTGCGCGACTTGCGCTCGATGAACAGCACGCCGAGGCGCTGGCCGACGTTCTCGCGCGTCACGCGGTTCATCATCGTGCCGCCTTCGCTGTCGAGCGTGATGTTCACCTCGGGGCGGCTGGTCTGCGGGTCGAAGCTCGACTTCGCGTCGGTCACGCGCTCGCCGGTGATCACGATGTCGCGCTGCAGCCAGGCCGACGGCGGGCCACCGCGGCCGGTGTCGCGGAACTCGAACTGCTCGCGCGAGAGTTCGTCGCCGGGTTTCGCCTCGAGGCGGAACTCCAGGTTCGCGGTCTTGCCGAGCACGCGCTTGGCGGCGGCGGCGTCCTGCACGCCGGGCAGTTCGACGACGATGCGGTTGCGCCCCTGGCGCT
>CAYXJM010000485.1:0-2512 GCA_964465455.1 uncultured Klebsiella sp. | reverse complement strand
GCAGATGAACTGCCCCGTCCCGATCATCGTGATGACCGCCGAGATGGACCGCAACGTCGACCGCGAGGCGATCCGCAGCGGCGCGTCCGATTACCTGCTGAAGGGCCGCATCGACTCCCAGGTGCTCGAGCGCACGCTGCGCTACGCGATCGAGCGCAAGATCGCCGAGGTGAAGCTGGCGCGCCTCGCGCACTACGACCCGCTCACCAACGTGCCGAACCGCATCCTGTTCCGCGACCGCCTGAGCCGGGCCCTGGAGCGCGCCCGGCGCGGCCAGCAGACCGTGGCCCTGTTCTTCATCGATCTCGACGGCTTCAAGCAGGTCAACGACACGCTCGGCCACGAGGCCGGCGACGAGCTGATCCGCACCGTCGCCGAGCGTCTGAGCCACTGCATGCGCAAGAGCGACTCGGTCGCGCGCATCGGCGGCGACGAGTTCACGGTGATCCTCGAGGACGTCGAGACCACCTCCGACATCGTCAACGTGGCGCGCAAGGCCATCGACGTGATCTCGCGCCCGGTGCACCTGCACGGCCAGCAGGTCTTCGTCGGCGCGAGCATCGGCATCGCCGTCTATCCCGAGGCCGGCGAGGACGTCGACTCGCTGCTGAAACACGCCGACATGGCGATGTACCAGGCCAAGGGGCTGCGCGGCAGCGCCTACCGCTTCTACACCGAGAAGATGAACGTCGAGGCGATGAACCAGATGTACCTCGAGGCCGACCTGCGGCGCGCGCTGCGCCGCGGCGAGTTCGAGCTGTACTACCAGCCGCGCATCGCGCTGGACGGCGAGCAGGTGGCCGGCGTCGAGGCGCTGCTGCGCTGGAACCACCCGGTGCGCGGGATCGTCCCGCCCGCGGACTTCATCCCGCTGGCCGAGGACGTCGGGCTGATCGTGCCGCTCGGCTACTGGGTGATCCACCAGGCCTGCGAGGACATGCGCGCGATGGACGCGCGCAGCGTGGACCCGATCCACATCGCCGTGAACCTGTCGTTCAAGCAGTTCGCCGACGAGAAGTTCGCGCAGACGATCGGCAACATCATCGACGCCGCCGCCATCGATCCGCGCCGGCTCGAGTTCGAACTGACCGAGACCGCGATCATGTCGAACGTCGAGGACATCGAGCGGTCCATGCAGATCATCCGCGAGCTCGGGCCGAGCTTCTCGCTCGACGACTTCGGCACCGGCTACTCCTCGTTCGCGCACATCCAGCGCCTGCCGATCGCCGCGCTGAAGATCGACCGCAGCTTCGTGAAGAACCTGGGCACGTCGCACGACGACGCGACGATCGTGAGGGCGATGATCAGCCTCGCGCACAACCTCGGGCTCAAGGTGATCGCCGAGGGCGCCGAGGCCGTGGACCAGGTCGACTTCCTGCGCGACCACGCCTGCGACCAGGTGCAGGGCTACTATTACTCGCCACCGCTGCCCTTCCCGGACCTCATGGAGAAGATCGGGCACGCGTCGATTCCCGCGTCCTCCGCGGCTGCCTCCCTGACCTTGTAGAAGCGGCCCACGGCCGCGACAATCACGCGCATGGGTGGCCGCCACCCGTAGGTCCGGCTTCAGCCGGACGCCATGCATCCGTTCGACTGAAGTCGAACCTACGGGCGGCGCGCAGCCGTGCAATGCAGGCTCCCGCATCGACCCCAAACCCCGACAACCAGCCAAGGCCGAGAACACCATGAGCAACGGCTCCGACCCGAATCCCTACACCGAGCGCAGCACGCGCGTCAGCCAGCCGCTCGGCAGCGACGACTACACCGTGATCCTCGTCGACGACCCGGCCCCGCACGTGCGCCGCATCACGATGAACCGCCCGGAGAAGCGCAACGCGCTGAACCACGCGCTGCGCGGCCAGCTGCTGCACGCGCTGCAGGCTGCCGACATGGACGAGAACGTGCGCGTGATGATCATCCGCGGCGCGGGGTCCTGCTTCTCGGCGGGCTACGACCTCGGCGGCGGCAACGAGGGCATGGACTACCCGTTCTTCACCGCCGCGGGCGAAGGGCAGTGGCCGCGCCACGTCACCGAAGGCTGGATGGGCATCTGGGACCTCGCGAAGCCGGTGATCGCGCAGGTGCACGGGTACTGCCTCGCCGGCGGCAGCGAGCTCGCCACCGGCTGCGACCTCGTCTACATGGCCGAGGACGCGCAGATGGGTTATCCGGCCGTGCGCTTCGGCGTGCCCGACATGCAGTTCCACCCGTGGCTGGTCGGCATGCGCCGCGGCATGGAGATGGTGCTGACCGGCGACCCGATCGACGGCATCGAGGCCGTGCAGCGCGGCTGGGCGACGCGCGCCTGGCCGCTCGCGGAGCTCGAGCAGCGCGTGCTCGAGGTCGCGCAGCGCATCGCGAAGATCCCGCCCGACATCGCGCAGCTCAACAAGCGCGCCGTGCACCGGCAGATGTCGGTGATGGGGCTGCGCGAGGGCATCCGCCAGGGCACCGAGCTGTGCTCGCTCGCGATCCACCAGAAGGGCTTCCAGGACTTCGTGAAGAACATCGG
>CAYXJM010000484.1:0-2516 GCA_964465455.1 uncultured Klebsiella sp. | reverse complement strand
CGGCGCGCTCGGTCTGCACTGCCGCCACCCCCTCTGCCGCGGCCTCGCCGAGCGGCAGGCGGTCCGCGGCCGCGAAGATCGCCTGCATCACCGGCTCGAGCTCCTCGCCGGGCGCGCGGTGGGCGCGGCCGTAGAAGATCGACGTGCCTTCGCGGCGCCGGTGCACCAGCCCCGCCTCGGCCAGCACCTTGAGGTGATGGCTCATCGCGGGCTGGCGCATGCCGAAGATGCGGCAGAGCTCGAGCACGCCGTAGGCGTCACGCGCGAGCGAGCGCAGGATCTCGAGGCGCAACGGATCACCCGCGGCGCGGCACAGCCGGCTCAGGTTCTCGTACCCGCCGGGGGGATTGATCCGGGTGGCAGTCAGCGTCATGGCGGGCAGTCTAGCAGCGGTTGCGGCCATATATCAAAAAAATTTGATGGAATAGTTTGCGGGGGGAATACCAAAGCGGGGCCGGCGCGGTTTGCAGCGCTTGCGCGCTGGGGGACAATAGCGCCCCCTTTTTCGCGCCAGCCGCCCCCCCAGGAGCCCCGCATGCCCAGCCGTTTCGAACTCGCCAACGCCATCCGTGCCCTCAGCATGGATGCCGTGCAGAAGGCCGAGAGCGGCCACCCCGGCGCGCCGATGGGCATGGCCGAGATCGCCGAGGTGCTGTGGAACGAATTCCTCGTGCACAACCCCGGCAATCCCCGTTGGTTCAACCGCGACCGCTTCGTGCTGTCGAACGGTCACGCGTCGATCCTGCTCTACTCGCTGCTGCACCTGAGCGGCTACGATCTGCCGATCGAGCAGTTGCAGGCCTTCCGCCAATACCACTCGCAGACGCCGGGACACCCGGAGTACGGCGAGACGCCCGGCGTGGAAACCACCACCGGACCTCTCGGCCAGGGCATCGGCAACGCGGTGGGCATGGCCCTCGCGGAAAAGATGCTCGCGGCACGCTTCAACCGCCCCGGCCACGCCCTCATCGATCACCGCACCTACGCCTTCGTCGGCGACGGATGCCTGATGGAAGGCATCTCGCACGAGGTCTGCTCGCTGGCGGGGACGCTGGGGCTGGGCAAGCTGATCGTGCTGTACGACGACAACGGCATCTCCATCGACGGCAACGTCGAGGGCTGGTTCACCGACGACACCGCGAAGCGCTTCGAGGCCTACGGTTGGCAAGTGCTCGCTGACGTCGACGGCCACGACTTCGAGGCGATCACCGCGGCGCTGCACGCGGCACGGGCCGACGACAAGCGTCCGAGCCTCATCGTCTGCCGTACCGTGATCGGCTGGGGCGCTCCGAACAAGCAGGGCACCGAGCACGTGCACGGCAGCCCGCTCGGCGCGGCCGAGGTCGCCGCGGCGCGCGAGACGCTCGGCTGGCACCACGCGCCGTTCCACGTGCCGGCGGAGATCTACGCCGCGTGGGACGCGCGCGAGCGCGGCGCCGCCGCGGAGGCGCAATGGCAGGAACGCCTGGCCGCGTACCGCGCCGCCTACCCCGCCGAGGCCGCGGAGCTCGAGCGGCGCATGCGCGGCGAGTTGCCCGCCGGCTTCGCCGAGGCCGCCGCCGCCTTCGTGCGTGCCTGCCACGAGAAAGGCGAGACCATCGCGAGCCGCAAGGCCTCGCAGAACGCCATCCAGGCCCTCGCGCCGCTGCTGCCGGAGCTGACCGGTGGCTCCGCGGACCTCGCCGGCTCCAACCTCACGCTGTGGAAGGAGGCGCGCGGCGTGCGCAGCGACGACGCCAGCGGCAACTACGTCTATTACGGCGTGCGCGAGTTCGGCATGGGCGCGATCATGAACGGTTTGGCCCTGCACGGCGGGCTGCGCCCCTTCGGCGGCACCTTCCTGGTGTTCATGGAGTACATGCGCAACGCCGTGCGCCTGGCCGCGCTGATGCGCATTCCCGCCATCTACGTCTTCACGCACGACTCGATCGGCCTCGGCGAGGACGGCCCCACGCACCAGCCGGTCGAGCACGTGGCGAGCCTGCGCATCATCCCGAACATGCAGGTCTGGCGCCCCTGTGACGTCGTGGAAACGGGCGTGGCCTGGGCCGAGGCCGTGAGTCGCACCGACGGCCCCACGTGCCTGATCCTCAGCCGCCAGGCGCTCGCACCGATGGAACGCACGCCGGCGCAACAGGCCGACGTCGCCCGCGGCGGCTACGTGCTGGTCGACAGCGGCAGCACGCCGCAGTGCGTGCTGATCGCCACGGGTTCCGAAGTGGCGCTCGCGGTCGACGCCGCCAAGCGGCTCACGCAGGCGGGGCGCCGCGTACGCGTGGTATCGATGCCGTGCACGAATGCGTTCGACGCCCAGCCACAGCAGTACCGCGAGTCGGTGCTGCCACCGGGCGTGCCGTGCGTCGCCGTCGAGGCGGGCGTGCGCGACGGCTGGTGGCGCTACGTCGGCAGCCGCGGCGCCGTCATCGGCATGGACACCTTCGGTGCCTCGGCGCCCGCGGGCAAGCTATTCGAGCACTTCGGCTTCACGCCGGAGAACATCGTGCGGACTGTGGAGG
>CAYXJM010000483.1:0-2522 GCA_964465455.1 uncultured Klebsiella sp. | reverse complement strand
GGCACGATGCGCCTGGGCGCGCAGCTCTGCCACATCGAGGAGGGCTCGAAGGTGCGCGCGATGTACCGCGGCGCCGAGATCATGGAGCGCCACCGCCACCGCTACGAGGTCAACGGCAATTTCCTGTCGCGGCTGCAGGAGGCCGGGCTGCGCGTCGCGGGCTGGTCGGCCGACCGTTCGCTGGTCGAGGTCATCGAGATGCCCGATCACCCGTGGTTCGTCGCCTGCCAGTTCCACCCCGAGTTCACCTCGACGCCGCGCGACGGCCACCCGCTGTTCAGCGGCTTCGTCGAGGCCGCGGCACGCTTCGCGGGGGAGCACGGCCGTGGCAACTGACGGCGCGCCCGCGGTGATCCGCGTCGGCGCCATCGAGGTCGCCAACGACCGCCCCTTCGTGCTGTTCGGCGGCATGAACGTGCTCGAGTCGCGCGATCTCGCGATGCAGGTCGCCGAGGCCTACGTCGAGACCTGCGCGAAGCTGGCGATCCCCTACGTGTTCAAGGCCTCGTTCGACAAGGCCAACCGCTCGTCGATCACCTCGTACCGCGGGCCGGGCATGGAGGAGGGGCTGAAGATCTTCCAGGAGATCAAGAGCACCTTCGGCGTGCCGGTGATCACCGACGTGCACGAGCCGTACCAGGCCGCGCCGGTCGCGGAGGTCTGCGACGTGATCCAGCTGCCGGCCTTCCTGTCGCGCCAGACCGACCTCGTGGTCGCGATGGCGAGGACGGGCGCGGCGATCAACATCAAGAAGGCCCAGTTCCTGGCGCCGCAGGAGATGGGCCACATCCTGCGCAAGTGCGAGGAGGCCGGGAACACGCGACTGATGCTGTGCGAGCGCGGCAGCTGTTTCGGCTACAACAACCTCGTGGTCGACATGCTCGGCTTCGGCATCATGAAGCGCTTCGGCTACCCGGTGATCTTCGACGTGACGCACGCGCTGCAGATGCCGGGCGGGCGCGCCGACTCCGCGGGCGGCCGCCGCCAGCAGGTGGTGGAGCTCGGGCGGGCGGGCATGTCCCAGGGCCTGGCGGGCCTGTTCCTCGAGGCGCACCCCGACCCCGACCAGGCGAAGTGCGACGGCCCCTGCGCGCTGCCGCTCGCGCGCCTCGGCGAGTTCCTGGCGCAGATGAAGGCCATGGACGAGCTGGTGAAGAGCCTGCCGCCGCTCGAGATCCGCTGAGCCCGGCCTGCGCGCCACGACAACGAATCGATACCCCGCAACAGGAGATGGACTGCCCATGTCTGCAATCGCCGAAGTGACTGCGATCGAGATCCTCGATTCCCGCGGCAACCCCACCGTCGAGGCCCGGGTGCGCCTCGCCTGCGGCGCGACCGGCACGGCGTGCGCGCCCTCGGGCGCCTCGACCGGATCGCGCGAGGCGCTGGAGCTGCGCGACGGCGACGCCGCGCGCTACAACGGCAAGGGCGTGCTGAAGGCCGTGGCCGCGATCAACGGCGAGATCGCCTCGCTGCTGCGCGGTCGCGAGGCCGGCGACCAGCGCGATGTCGACAACGCGATGATCGCGGCCGACGGCACCGAGAACAAGGCGCGGCTCGGCGCGAACGCCATCCTCGCAGTGTCGCTGGCCGTCGCGAAGGCCGCTGCCGCGAGCGCGAAGCTGCCCCTCTATGCGCACATCGCCGCGCTGAACGGCACGCCGGGCAGGTACTCGATGCCGCTGCCGATGATGAACATCATCAACGGCGGCGAGCACGCGGACAACAACGTCGACATCCAGGAGTTCATGGTGCAGCCGGTGGGCGCGCCGAGCTTCGCCGAGGCGTTGCGCTGCGGCGCCGAGATCTTCCACGCGCTGAAGAAGGTGCTGCACGCGCAGGGCCTCAACACCGCGGTCGGCGACGAGGGCGGCTTCGCGCCGAGCCTGCCGTCGAACGAGGCGGCGATCGAGGCCATCATCGCCGCCACCGGCAAGGCCGGCTACCGCATGGGCGAGGACGTGACGCTGGCGCTCGACTGCGCCGCCTCCGAGTTCTACCACGATGGACGCTACCGGCTGGCCGGCGAGGGCAAGGAGTTCGACGCGGCCGGTTTCGCCGCCTACCTCGACGCGCTGGCGAAGCGCTACCCGATCCTCTCGATCGAGGACGGCATGGATGAGAGCGACTGGGAGGGCTGGGCCGCGCTCACGCGCCTGGCCGGCAAGCGCGTGCAGCTGGTCGGCGACGACCTGTTCGTCACCAACACGAAGATCCTCGCCACGGGCATCGAGCGCGGCATCGCCAACTCGATCCTGATCAAGTTCAACCAGATCGGCAGCCTGAGCGAGACGCTGGACGCGATCGCGATGGCACGCAAGGCCGGCTACACCGCGGTGATCTCGCACCGCTCCGGCGAGACCGAGGACACGACGATCGCCGACCTCGCGGTCGGTACCGCCGCCGGCCAGATCAAGACCGGTTCGCTGTGCCGCTCGGACCGCGTGGCCAAGTACAACCGCCTGCTGCGCATCGAGGCGGAGCTCGGCGCCCAGGCGCCGTACCGCGGCCGCGCGGAGCTG
>CAYXJM010000482.1:0-2536 GCA_964465455.1 uncultured Klebsiella sp. | reverse complement strand
CGAAGCGCTGGAAATACTCTTCCAGCGACAGGTCCTCGGCCGGGTCTTCGGCGCTGGGGGCCGTCTCGCGTCCCTGCTCGCGCGGGGCGTCGCCCGTGTCGAGCTCGGCAAGTCCCGGCAGACCGAGGTCGATGGCAAGCGCCTCGCCGGGAATTTCCTGTTCGTCGCTGAGGATCACGGCGCGTTCGACCGCGTTCTCGAGCTCGCGCACGTTGCCGGGCCAGCGGTAAGCCGTTATGACCTCGATGGCCTCGGGAGAAAAGCGCTTGGCCGGCTTGTCATGGCGCCGACAGGCGTCGTCGAGCAGGAATTCGGCGATCTTCAGCACGTCGTTGCCGCGCGCCCGCAGCGGCGGCAGCGTCAGTTCGACCACGTTGATGCGGTAATAGAGGTCCTGGCGGAACTTGCCCTCCTCGCACAGCGCCTTGAGGTTGCGCTGTGTCGCCGAGATGAGGCGCACGTCGACCGTGCGCGGACCTGCTTCGCCGCCGCCGTGGAGTTCGCCGCTCTGGATGAAACGCAGCAGCCGCGCCTGCACCTCGAGGGGCAGTTCGCCGATCTCGTCCAGAAACAGCGTGCCGCCGTTGGCGGCCTCGATGATGCCGCCGCGGCTGCCCGCCGCGCCGCCCTTGTCGAAACCGAACAGCTCGGATTCGATCAGCGCTCCGGGGATCGCGGCGCAGTTGACCGATATCAGGGGCTGCGCGGCGCGCTTGCTGGCGCGGTGGATGGCGCGTGCCACCAGTTCCTTGCCGGTGCCGGTCTCGCCATGGATCAGCACCGAAGTGCTGGTCGGCGCAACCCGGCGGATGCGTTCGTAGACCGCGAGGATCTCGGGGCAGCAGCCGATCATGCCGCTGATGCCGTCGCCGGGGGGGCGGGCGGCATCGCGTCCGCGCGCGAGGCGCTGCGCGCTGCGCTCGCGCAGGATGCGCTTGATGGCCGCGAGCAGGTCGTCATGGTCGAAGGGCTTGGCGATGTAGTCGACAGCCCCGAGCCTCATCGCGTCCACGGCGGAGCGCAGGCTGGCGTAGCTGGTCATGATCAGCACCGGTACCTCGCCGGCCCGGCGTATCAATTCGGTGCCGGGGGCCCCGGGCAGGCGCAGGTCGCTGATGATCAGGCTGAAGCGGTCGAGCTTGAAGTTCTCCTCCGCCTCCCTCACCGATCCCGCCTCGAACACGCGGAACTTGTTGCGCTCGAGCAGGCGCTTCAGTGCAGATCGGATGACCGCTTCGTCCTCGACGACGAGTATGTCCGCCACTGGTACTGCCTCGTGGGTCGCGTCAGGTTGGCCCAAACATAGCGCCTGCGCGAAGGATTATCTAGTCCGCGCGCTGCGCGCTCGCGCGCGGCAGGCTGATCAGCACGCGTGTTCCGCGCCCCGCGCCGGGGTGCGCCGGACTCTGGATCGAGATGCTGCCTTCCATGTCGCGCACGATCGAATAGACCAGGGAGAGTCCCAGGCCGGTTCCCTCTCCGGGCGCCTTGGTGGTGAAGAAAGGCTCGAACACCTGGTCGATCTGCGCCGCCGGGATACCGCAGCCGTCGTCGGTCACGGTGATCAGCACCTCCCGATCCAGCGCCTGGGACTCGATGCGGATATCCCCCCCGAGCCGGGACGCCGCGCGTGCGTTGCTGAGCAGGTTGATGAACACCTGCAGCAGTCGCTGTCCGTCGGCGCGCACGGCATGCTCCGGCCCACACAGGTTCTGGTAGCTCACCGGCGTCGCGCTGCGGTCGAGGCCGAGCAGGTAAATGGCCTCGTCGACGCACTGCGCGACCGGCACCGGCAGCGCATCGGCGGGATTGCCACTGACGCCCGAATGGGCGAAACCCACCAGCGCCTGCACGATGTTGCTGATGCGCTGGGTCTGCTCGAGGATGTGGCGCGCGCCGTCGAGCGTGTTCGGGTCCTCGCTCTCGGCCAGCAGGTTCTGCGCCAGGAAGTCGATGCCGGTCACCGGATTGCCGATCTCGTGCGCCACGCCTGCCGCGAGCCGCCCGATCGAGGCCAGCCGCTCGGTGTGCAGCAGCTCGTCCTGCAGCCGCTGCGTCTCCGTGACGTCCTCGAGCAGGATGAAGCGCGCGTCGGTGTTGTGGCTGGCCTGGGTCGCGCCAAGCGTCTTGTGCAGCGACAGGGAGAGCTGTTCGCCCGGTGAGCCGATGCGGTGGTGGTGCAGGTGCGAGGCCGTGGATTCGGAGAAACGCAGGATCAGCGGGCCCCACGGCGCGGGCAGTTCCGCCAGCGTCGAGCCCAGCACCGTGCCGGCTTCGATTCCCGTGATCCTCTCCAGCGCGTGGTTCCACATCACGATCTCGTCGCTGGTGTTGATGCCGCACACGCCGAGCGGCAGGTCCTGCAGGGTGTCGCGATAGAAGCGCCGCAGGTTGTCGAGCTCGGCCGTGAAGCCGGTGAGGTGTCGCTGGTAGCCGTCGAGCCGCGATTCGACGAAGGTGATGTCGTCCGTCGGGCCCTCTTCCTCGCGCACATAAGGCACGCACCGGTTGATCAGTTCCATCGCGACCGATGCGC
>CAYXJM010000481.1:0-2540 GCA_964465455.1 uncultured Klebsiella sp. | reverse complement strand
CCGGCCAGGAACTGCTCGAAGGGCAGCACGTAGTCGAGCGCCGAGGTCGCGGGCACGTCGCGCCCGTCGAGCAGCACGTGGACGCGCACGCGCGCGACGCCGGCCCCGCGCGCGGCGGTGATCAGCGCCTTCAGGTGATCGATGTGCGAATGCACGTTGCCGTCCGAGAACAGCCCGAGGAAGTGCAGCGTGCCGCCGGAGGCGAGCACGTTGGCGACGATCTCGCCCCACGCCGCGCCCGCGAACAGGCTGCCGCCGGCGATGGCGTCGTTCACCAGCGCGGCGCCCTGCGCGTAGACCTGGCCCGAGCCGAGCGCGTTGTGGCCGACCTCGGAATTGCCCATGTCGTCGTCGCTCGGCATGCCGACCGCGGTGCCGTGGGCCTTCAGCAGCGTGTGCGGGTAGCGCGCGAGCAGCCGGTCGAGCGTCGGCGTGTGCGCGTCGGCCACGGCATTGCCCGCGGCGGCAACGCGCTGGCCGATGCCGTCCATCACGACGGTGACCACCGGCCCGGCAACGCCGGGGAAGATGCTGGATCTGGATAGCATGGAAACCCTTATTCGAGCTTGACCGAAAAGACTTCTTCGAGCGTCGTGATGCCGGCACGCGCCATCGCGAGCGCGTTCTGCGTGAGGGGCGTCATTCCCTCGCGGATGGCGAGCGTGCGGATCTCCTCGGCGCTCGGCTTGCGCGTGATCATCTCGCGCAGCGCGCTGGTGACCTCGATGATCTCCCCGACCATCGCGCGGCCCCTGTAACCCGTGTTGAAGCATTCGCCGCAGCCGTTGCCGCGGTAGAAGGTCTCGTCGGCCGCCAGTCCGAAGTACTCGCGCAGCTCCTCGCTGCCGGCGTCCTCGGTGCGGCACTGCTTGCAGATGCGCCGCACCAGGCGCTGCGCCATGATGCCGACCACCGTGGAGCTCACCAGGTAGGACTCGAGCCCCATGTCCTGCAGGCGCGTGATCGCGCTCGCGGCGTCGTTGGTGTGCAGCGTGCTCATCACGAAGTGGCCGGTCAGCGCCGCCTTGATCGCGATCTCCGAGGTCTCGAAGTCGCGCATTTCCCCGATCAGTATCTCGTCGGGATCGTGGCGCAGGATGTGGCGCAGCGCCTCGGCGAAGGTGTAGCCGATCATCGGCTTGATCTGTATCTGCTCGACCCCGTTGATGTGGTACTCGACCGGGTCCTCGACGGTGATGATGTGCGGGTTGTTCTTCAGGCGTTCGTTGATCACCGCGTACAGCGTGGTGCTCTTGCCCGACCCGGTGGGTCCCGTCACGAGGAAGATGCCGTAGCTGTGCTGCAGGATGCGCTTCAGGCGCTGCATGTCGTACGCGGCGATGCCGAGCTGCTCGAGCCCGATCAACCCCTGGCTCTTGTCGAGCACGCGGATCACCACCGACTCGCCGGTGACCATCGGGATCACCGACACGCGCAGGTCGACCGCCTGGCCAGCCTCGATCAGTCCGGCGTGTCCGTCCTGCGGCAGGCGGCGCTCGGCGATGTTCATGCCGGCCATGATCTTGATGCGGCAGACGATCGGCGCCGTGAGGTCCGGCGTGAGCAGCCGCTGCCACACCATCTCGCCGTCGATGCGGTAGAAGACCTCGGCGCCGTGCTCGGTCGGGCGGATGTTGATGTCGGAGGCGCGCATGCGCACGGCGCGGCGGATGATCGCATCGACGAGGCGCACCACGGGCTTCTCCTGCGCGCGCTTCTCGATGTCGTGCAGGTGCTCCTCGGCCGGGCTGGGTTGCGGCCGGATCTCGCGCGCGTCGTCGCCGATCTCGGCGATCAGGTTCTGCTCCTCGAGGATCAGGAAGTGGCGGTCGATCAGGCGGTTGATGTCCTCCGCTGGCGCCACCACCAGCTCGACGCGCTGCCCCACCGCGAAGGTGATCGTGTTGACCGCCTCGAGGTCGGCCGGATCCGGGACCGCCACGACGAGGTTGCCGTTGTGGCGCGCCAGCGGGAACACGCGGTGCTTCAGCGCCACCTGCACCGGCAGCGCCTTCAGCACCGCCGGCTCGACCGCGAAGTCCTCGATGCGCGCCACCGGAATGCCGAGCTTCGAGGCGACGACCGCCGGCCGGTGCGAGGTGTCGAGCACCCCGAGGTCGTCGATGGCCTGCAGCAGCGAGACGCCCTTCTCCTTGCGGTATGCCAGCGCGCGGTCGAGCGACTCGGGCTGGACCAGCCCCGAGGCGGCCAGCGTGCTGGCGAGCTTCGCCTCGGTCTCCGCGGCGTGTCCGAAATGCAGCCGCTCGAGGTCCTCGACGCTGCGGATCACCGGTACGGTCATGCTTGCCGGCCCCGTCATGCGCTCTGCCCCGCGCTCATCCGAGCAGGATTCCGGCGATGTCGGCCAGGTGCTCCGGCTGGCGCATGCCGAGGATCAGCGTGCCGACCTTGCCCTCCGCGCCCAGGCGTTTCCAGGCCCCCGCGCGCTCGCGGATCCGCGCCAGCGGTCCGACCAGCGCGATCTCGTCGACCAGCGCGTCGGGCACGGCCTGCACCGCCTCCTCCTTGCGTCCCGCGAG
>CAYXJM010000480.1:0-2546 GCA_964465455.1 uncultured Klebsiella sp. | reverse complement strand
CTGCGCGGTCACAGCGTCACGCTCTGCGACAAGGCCTCGCGCCTGGGCGGCACGGTGTTCTTCAGCGCCGCCTCCTATCCGCCGAACGGGGGTCTCGTTCGCTACCTCGCGGGCGAGATGAGCCGCCTCGGCGTCGACGTGCGCCTGCAAACCGAAGTCACGCCGGAGCTGATCGCGCGCGAGAAGCCCGACGTGGTGGTCGCCGCGGTCGGGGCGAGGCGGGAATCACCCGCCGTGCCGGGCATCGATCAGCCGCACGTGCTCAACGGCGACGACATCCGCGCGATGATCACCGGGGAAGGCGGCGAGGGGGGCGGCCCGACGCTCCACCCGGTCGTCGCCGTGCTGCTCGGGCTCGGCAAGCTGCTCGGCATCCTGGGACGTCCGGAGTGGATGCGCCAGCTGAGCCGCATCTGGATGCCGATGGGCAAGCGCGTCGTGATGATCGGCGGCGGCCTGGTGGCGATCGAACTTGCCGAATTCCTCGCCGAGCGCGGCCGCAAGGTGACGATACTGGAGGAGGGCAAGGTATTCGGCGCCGGGCTGATGCTGGTGCGGCGCTGGCGCAACATCGCCGACTGCAGGAAGCTCGGCGTCGACATGCTTCCCGAAGCGACCGTCGTGCGCATCGACGCCGACAGCCTCGTCTACCGCAATGCCCACGGGCAGGAGCGCCGCATCGCGGCGGACCAGGTGATCGTCACCTCGGGCGCGGCCGCGAACCCCGAGCCCGTGGAACGGCTGCGCAGCGCCGGCGTGCCGGTGCACGCGATCGGCGACTGCGCGGGCATGGCCTACATCGACCGCTCCGTGCGGCAGGGCTTCGATCTCGCCATGCAGCTGTAGGTTCCGGAGCGTCGGATCCATCGAGACGCGCGACGACGTGGAGGCCGACGCTGCGCGCGCGGGGCGGCAGCGGTTATGATCTGCGTGCCGCCCATCGAGACCGCGCCGTGAAAGCACTGGCCAAGCTGAAAGCCGAACCCGGCATCTGGATGACCGACGTCCCGGAGCCCGCGGTCGGCCACAACGACGTGAAGATCCGCATCCGCAAGACCGCGATCTGCGGCACGGACACCCACATCTACCGCTGGGACCAGTGGTCGCGGGACACCATCCGGGTGCCGATGGTGATCGGCCACGAGTACGTCGGCGAGATCGTCGAGATCGGCCAGGAAGTGAGCGGCTTTCGCATCGGCGACCGCGTGACCGGCGAGGGGCATATCACCTGCGGTCACTGCCGCAACTGCCGCGCCGGGCGCCGTCACCTGTGTCGCAACACCGTCGGGGTCGGCGTCAACCGTCCCGGAGCCTTCGCCGAGTACCTGGTGATCCCGGCGTTCAACGCCTTCAAGCTGAGCGACGAGATCGGCGACGAGCTCGCGGCGATCTTCGATCCGTTCGGCAACGCGGTGCACACCGCGCTGTCCTTCGACCTGGTGGCCGAGGACGTGCTGATCACCGGCGCCGGGCCCATCGGCATCATGGCGGTGGCCGTGGCGCGACACTGCGGGGCGCGCCACGTGGTGATCACCGACGTGAACGAGTACCGCCTCGGGCTCGCGCGGCGCATGGGCGCCACGGTGGCGGTGAACGTCGCCGAGCGCGGGCTCGAGAGCGTGATGCGCGAGCTCGGCATGACGGAAGGCTTCGACGTCGGCCTCGAGATGTCCGGCGTCCCGAGCGCCTTCGCCGCGATGCTCGACACGATGAACCACGGCGGGCGCATGGCGGTGCTGGGCATTCCGCCGCCGGACATGCGCGCCGACTGGACCAGGATCGTCTTCAAGGGGCTCACGGTGAAGGGCATCTACGGGCGCGAGATGTTCGAGACCTGGTACCGCATGGCCGGGCTGATCCACTCGGGGCTGGATCTCGCGCCCGTGATCACGCACCGGCTGCCGCTGGCCGAATTCCGCGACGGCTTCGAGATCATGGCCTCGGGGCAGTCCGGCAAGATCATCCTCGACTGGGAGAACGCATGAACGCGCCGGACGCCGGGACGCTGGAGCAGATCGACGCGCCGGTCAGCAGTCCCTTCAACGAGCACCTCGGGGTGGAGTACTACCGTCTCGACGGCGGCGGCGTCGAGGTGCGCCTGCCGGTGCGCCCGGAACTGCTGAACAGCGCGGCGATCGTGCACGGCGGCGTCTACGCGACGCTGGCCGACTGCGCGCTGGCCGCGGCGATCCACGTGCAGCTGCCGCCGGGGCACATGGCGGTCACGCTGGACCTCAGCTGCCGCTACCTGCGCGCCGCGCGTGGCGGGGTGCTGCGCGCCACCGCGCGCGCGGTGCACGTGGGGCGGCGCACCGCGGTGGCCGAGGGCGAGATCTGGGTCGACGGCGTCATGCGCATGAAGGCCACGGGCAGTTTCATGATCGTCCCGCGCGCCGAGATGAGCGCCGGCGTCGCGTAGGCCGGCATTCGTGCCGACACAATTCATACCGCCAGACAACTCCCGGGGAGACACACCACGCGCATGAGAGTGATCACCTTCAACGCCAACGGCATCCGCTCGGCCGCCGACAAGGGCTTCTTCCGCT
>CAYXJM010000479.1:0-2564 GCA_964465455.1 uncultured Klebsiella sp. | reverse complement strand
GGCCGGCACTGGGTGCGCTGGGAGGACCCGTTCCCGAAGCCCTGCTACCTGTTCGCGCTGGTCGCCGGCGATCTCGCCGTGGTCGAGGACCGCTTCGTCACGCAATCGGGCCGCGTCGTGGCGCTCAGGATCTTCGTCGAGGCCAGGGACCTCGACAAGTGCGACTTCGCGATGCAGTCGCTGAAGCAGGCGATGCGCTGGGACGAGGAGGTCTACGGCCGCGAGTACGACCTCGACGTGTTCATGATCGTCGCGGTCGACGACTTCAACATGGGCGCGATGGAGAACAAGGGCCTCAACATCTTCAACACCTCGGCGGTGCTCGCAAACCCCGCGATCACCACCGACGCCTCGTTCCTGCGCATCGCCGCGATCGTGGCGCACGAGTACTTCCACAACTGGTCCGGCAACCGCGTGACCTGCCGCGACTGGTTCCAGCTGAGCCTGAAGGAAGGCTTCACGGTGTTCCGCGACGCGGAGTTCTCCGCCGACACCGGCTCGCGCGCAGTGCGCCGCATCGAGAACGTGAACCTGCTGCGCACCAGCCAGTTCGCCGAGGACGCCGGCCCCATGGCGCACCCGGTGCGGCCGGACTCCTACATCGAGATCAACAACTTCTACACGCTCACGGTCTACGAGAAGGGCGCCGAGGTGGTGCGCATGATCCGCGAGCTGATCGGCGCCGAGGCCTTCCGCCTGGGCTCCGACCTGTATTTCGCGCGCCACGACGGACAGGCCGTGACCACCGAGGACTTCGTGCGCGCGATGGAGGACGCGAGCGGGCGCGACCTCGGGCAGTTCCGCCGCTGGTACACGCAGGCCGGCACGCCGGTGCTGACGGTGCGCGGCGATTACGACGCCGTGCGGCGCGTCTACCGCCTCACGGTGGCGCAGGACTGCCCGGCGACGCCGGGCCAGCCGCACAAGGAACCGTTCCACGTGCCGCTGCGCATGGGGCTGGTGGGTGCTTCGGGCGATCTGCCGCTGCGCCTCGCGGGCGACGCCGACGCGCCGACCGAGCGCGTGCTGGAGCTCACCGCGCGCGAGCACAGCTTCGAGTTCCTCGACGTGGACGAACGCCCGATCCCCAGCCTGCTGCGCCAGTTCTCGGCGCCGGTGAAGCTGCGCTTCGACTATTCGCGCGACGATCTGGCCGCGCTGATGCAGCGCGACAGCGACGGTGTCGCGCGCTGGGACGCGGGGCAGGGGCTCGCGGTGCAGGTGCTGGAGGAGCAGATCGCGGCGCGGCGCGCCAACCAGGCGAAGCCGCTGGATGCCCGCCTCGCGGAGGCCTTCCGCGTGCTGCTCGCCGACACGTCCTCGGACGCCGCGATGATCGCGCAGATGCTGGTGCTGCCCGGCGAGGCCTACCTCGCCGAGCTCGCGGCGACCATCGAACCGCTGGCGATCCACCGCGCGCGCATGGACGCCCGCCGCCAGCTGGCCGCGCAACTGCGCCACGAACTGCTCGCCTGCTACCTGCGCAACCTCTCCGGCTCCGCGTACCGCGTTGAAGCGGCCGACGTGGCGCGGCGCAGCCTGAAGAACGCCTGCCTCGCCTACCTGCTGCTGCTCGACGACGAGGAGTGCCGCGACCTCGCCTACCAGCAGTACTACGCGCAGGACAACATGACCGACGTGCTCGCGGCGCTGACCGCGCTCGTCAACAGCGAGAGCGGCGTGGGACAGGACATGGCTCGCGAGCTGCTCGCGGACTTCCACGCGCGCTGGCGCCACGAGGCGCTGGCGATGAACCTGTGGTTCCAGACCCAGGCGCTGCGCCCGGGGCCGGCCACGCTCGACGACGTGAAGCGGCTGCGCGCGCACGCCGACTTCGACGTGCGCAACCCGAACAAGGTGCGCGCCCTGATCGGCGCCTTCGTGCACTCGAACCCCGGTGCCTTCCACCGCGCCGACCACGCCGGCTACCGCTTCCTCGGCGAGCAGGCCGCGGCGATCGACGCGATGAACCCGCAGGTCGCCTCGCGGCTGCTCACGCCGCTCACGCGCTGGCGGCGTTTCGAGCCGGTCTACGCCGAGGGCATGCGCGCGGTGCTGAAGGAACTGCTGGACCGGCCGGGCCTCTCGCGCGACAGCTTCGAGGTCGTGTCGAAGAGCCTGGCGTGAGCGTGCTCGCAAACGTCCGGCAACCCATTCCGGGTCTGGATCACACACATGCATCCGATTTTCAGGCGCCCACGAAGCGCATTGCCCGTGGCCGCCGCGGTACTCGGCGTCATCGCCTCGGCGACCCGCGCCGACCCTCCCGGGAGCCAGCTCGAGGAGATCGTCGTCAGCGGACGCGAGATCAACCTCGTGGGCGAGGCCGTCTCGGCCTCCCAGGGGGTGATCGGACAGGCGGAGTTGCAGCTGCGCCCGATCCTGCGCACCGGTGAAGTGCTCGAGGCGGTGCCCGGACTCGTCGCGACCCAGCACAGCGGCACCGGCAAGGCCAACCAGTATTTCCTGCGCGGCTTCAACCTCGATCACGGCACGGATTTTGCGAGCTACTACGAGTCGATGCCGATCAACATGCGCACGCACGGCCACGGACAGGGTTACAC
>CAYXJM010000478.1:0-2568 GCA_964465455.1 uncultured Klebsiella sp. | reverse complement strand
ACCGCGACAATCCCGGTCGAATACATCACCCACAGTCCCAGTGCCGCGCTCGTGCAGCCGATCAGTGCGTTCAGCCCCCGGGTAGCCGCGGCAGCGCGCGCGGACCAGCCGAGCGGCAGGCCGATCAGGGTGCCGAGCACGCCCATGCCGAGGATCGAGCCCGCGCCGAACAGCGCGATATAGGCGAGGCCCTGGGCGGGCGAGCGCACCGTCTGCAGCGTGAGCAGCACCAGCGCGGCCGAGCCCGCCATGCCGTGCAGCATCCCCACGCAGAGCGCGCGCACGGGGAATGCCGAGGCCGGCCGTTGCCGATGCGAACGCAGCGAGCGCAGGCGCCGCAGCACGTCGGCGCCCAGCAGCACCAGCATCAGGCCAACGGCGAACTCGAGCAGCGAGGCCAGCTGCGGCGGTATCAGCGTGCCGAGCAGCAGCGCGGTGCCGCCGAGCGCGAGCAGCGTCAGGCTGTGCCCGATGCCCCAGGCCATGCCGCGCCGCGCGACGGCGCCGAGCGTGCCGCCGCCGCTCGCAAGCGTGGCCATCGCGGCGAGGTGGTCGGCCTCCAGCGCGTGCTGCAGTCCGAGCAGGAATCCCAGCAGCAGTATCTCGGGCACGGCCGCCTCGCGCTCCGCGCTCAGCAGATGCGAGGCAACTGCTCGCCGACCAGCATGTCGACGACGCGCTCGCTGCCGAAGGCCGTGCGCAGCGTCACGCGCGGGCGCGGCGCGGGGACCACCTCGCCGATGACGCGGCTCGCGGCCCCGGCCGGATGCCGGCGCATCGCCTCCAGCGCGGCGCCGGCCGCCGCCGCGGGCACCACCGCGACCAGCTTGCCCTCGTTGGCGAGGTAGAGCGGGTCGAGGCCGAGGATCTCGCACATGCCGCGGACGTCGTCGCGCACCGGCAGGCTCTGCTCGTCGATGCGGATGCCCACGCCCGACGACGCGGCGAACTCGTTCAGCACCGTCGCGAGGCCGCCGCGCGTCGCGTCGCGCAGGCAGTGGACGTCGGGGCAGGCGGCGCGCAGGCACTCGATGAGCCCGTGCAGGGGCTGGCAGTCGGAGGCGATCGCCGCCCCGAGCGCCAGTTCGCCGCGCGCCTGCAGGATCGCCGCGCCGTGGTCGCCCAGGTGGCCGTTCAGCAGCACGACGTCGCCCGGAGCGGCGCGGTGCGCGCCGATGTCCACGCCCGCGGGCACCACGCCGATGCCGGCGGTGTTGATGAACAGCTTGTCGGCGGCGCCGCGGTGCACGACCTTGGTGTCGCCGGTCACGATGCTGACGCCGGCCGTGCGCGCAGCCTCCTGCATGCTGGCCAGCACCCGCGCGAGCACGTCGAGTTCGAGGCCTTCCTCGAGGATCAGCGCGCACGAGAGGTACAGCGGCCGCGCGCCGCTCACGGCCAGGTCGTTGACCGTGCCGAACACCGCGAGCGTGCCGATGTCGCCGCCCGGGAATTCCAGCGGGTCGACGACGAAGGAATCCGTGGTGAATGCGAGGCGGTCGCCGAGCGCCGCGAGTCCGTCCATCGCGATGCGCGCCTGGTCCTCCAGCGGCGCGAGCAGCGAGTTGGCGAAGCGGGGGAGCATCATGCCCTCGATCAGTTCGCGCATCGCCTTGCCGCCGGCCCCGTGGGCGAGGGTGATGCGGCTCACGCGGCGGGCTCCTCGCGGCGGGCGTACTGGATGTAGGCCGAGCAGGCGCCTTCCGAGGACACCATCAGCGCGCCGAGCGGCGTCTCGGGGGTGCAGCGCGTGCCGAAGAGCGCGCACTGCCACGGCTTGATCGCGCCGGTCAGCACCTCGGCGCAGCGGCAACCTTCCGGGTCGGCGATGCGCGCGTGCGCGAGCGGGAACCTGCGCTCGGCGTCCCACGGCGCGTAGCGCGCGCGCAGGCGCACGCCCGATCCGTCGATGGATCCGAGGCCGCGCCACTCGCAGGACTCGCGCGGCTCGAACACCGCGGCGATCGCGCCGAGCGCGACCGGGTTGCCGTCGGCCGCGGCGACGCGCCCGTACTGGTTCTCGATCGCGCAGCGCCCGGCGTCGATCTGCGCGAGCAGCATCCACACCGACTGCAGCACGTCGAGCGGCTCGAAGCCGGAGATCACCAGCGGCTTGCGGTAGCGCTCGGCGATGAAGCGGTACGGCGCGCTGCCGATCACCATCGAGACGTGCCCCGGGCCCAGGAACCCGTCGATCCGCAGCTCGGGCGCGTCGAGCACCGCGCGCAGGGTCGGGATGATCGTGATGTGGTTGCAGAACAGCGAGAAGTTCGCGATGCGCTCGCGCTCGGCCTGCTGCACCGTCAGGGCGGTGGCGGGCATCGTGGTCTCGAAGCCCAGCCCGAAGAACACCACTTCGCGCGCGGGGTTGGCGCGCGCGATCGCGAGCGCGTCGAGCGGCGAATACACCATGCGCACGTCCGCGCCCGCGGCCCGGGCGGCGAGCAGGCTGAGGCGCGACCCCGGCACGCGCATCGCGTCGCCGAAGGTGGTGAAAATCACTTCCGGGCGCATCGCGATGCTCACGCAGTCGTCGACGACGCCGATCGGCAGCACGCAGACCGGGCA
>CAYXJM010000477.1:0-2575 GCA_964465455.1 uncultured Klebsiella sp. | reverse complement strand
GGGGCGGGCTCCGCCGCCGCGGCCGGCGATCCGGTCGCGGGCGGCGTTTCCGGCACCGGCTCCGCCGCGTCGATGCCCTCCTCGATCACGGGAGGCGCAGGGGCCACTTCCGCCGACGTGTCGACCACCGCGACCGGCGCGGCCTGCGCAGCGGGCCGTGGCACGACACGCGGGGGTTCGGCTGCCGGCGGGTGGAACGTCGTGCCGCTGCGCCCGAGCACGATCGCCGCCAGCCCGAGCGATACGGCGACGGCCAGTGCGAGCGTGAACGCGCGCCGGGGCGCGCGGCGCGTCGGCTCCTGCACCGCCGCGGGCGGCGGTGTCGTGGTCGTGACGACCGGCCCGGTGTCCGTCGCGGCGCCCCCCGGCACGGGCTCCGCGTCCAGTTGCAGCCCGGCGGCGCGCAGCCGCGCGACGAGGCGATCGGTGGACTCCGTCGCGCCGCCCGCCGCGCGCGCCGTTGCCGCGTGCGTGCCCGGCGCCAGCAGCTGCTCCGCCAGGGCCGCCTCCAGCAGCGCCCGCTCGCGCGGCTCGAGCATCAGCGCAGCGCAATGCGACGCGAGTGCGCGCTCGATCTGGCGCGCCGGCGGCGCCTCTGCGGGCGCCCCGTCGCGCGCCAGCTCGGCGCACACACCGTCGATGATGGCGCCCTGCTGTGCCTTCACGGCGCGCACCAGCGCGATGGTGCGCCCGTGGCACTCCTCGTCGTTCGCGACGCATGCCGCGTCGAACAGCGCGTTGTAGAAGTTCGCGAACGTGGCCTGCAGGCAGGCGCGCGCCGCGCTGGCCACCGCGACGACGTCCCCGTCGGGCGGCGCGGTTGCGGCGGGCGGCCGCAGGGGAACGATTCGGCGCTGTCTGGTTGGCATGCGATCAAAAAAGCAATAAGCGGACCCATTTCGAAAATAGTCAGACTTTCAGTGTCTTGAAAATTCGCCGCCTGTTTTTTGCGACCGGATCGTCAAATTTTTCGACACGCGGTCCGCGCGCCGCGGGGGCGGGCCGGGCTGGCGGCGACTATGCTGCCAGCAGCCTGCGGTGGCGCGCGAACGCGGCCGCGCCTGTCACCGCCTCCACCCTCGGCCGACAACGGACGCAAGCGAACCATGGATGTCAGCAACCTCGAGTCGATCCCCGGCAAGCGCATCGTGCGCCACCTCGGA
The DNA here is from genome assembly GCA_964465455.1 of uncultured Klebsiella sp. GTDB lineage: Bacteria > Pseudomonadota > Gammaproteobacteria > Pseudomonadales > UBA5518 > UBA5518. The sequence continues at coordinate 1,412 of CAYXJM010000477.1, read as the reverse complement.
CTGGTGCAGGGCTCGACCGTGCGTGCCAGGCACGCGGGGCGCGACATTCTCGCCGGGCTGAAGAACATCGTCGGCGGCGAGCTCAAGGCCTACACCGAGCTGCTCGTGGAGTCGCGCCAGGAGGCGGTCTCGCGCATGGTGCAGCAGGCCGAGGCGGTCGGCGCGAACGCCGTGCTGAACGTGCGCTTCTCGACCTCGAACATCGCCGCCGGCGCGGCCGAGGTGATGGCCTACGGCACCGCGGTGGTGCTGGAGTAGGCGGCCGTGGAGCACCTGCTGCAGCTGCTGGTCTTCGCGCTCCTGCTGCTCGCGGGGCTCCTGTTCGGGCGGGCGGCGGAGCGGCGCCACTACCGCGACATCGTCGCGCGCGAGCAGGCGCTCGCCGACATCCTCGTGTTCAGCGAGCGGCGCGTGCCGGAGTTCGCGGCGCCGCCGCGCACCGCGCTGGTCGTGGGATCGGTGGTGATCGCGGAGGATTACTTCAAGCGCGTTGCCGCGCGCCTGAAGAGCCTGGTCGGCGGACGTCTCACGGCCTACGAATCGCTGCTGGATCGCGGCCGCCGCGAGGCCGTGCTGCGCATGAAGGAAGAGGCGCGCCGCCTCGGCGCCGACATGGTCTTCAACGTGCGTTTCGAGACGTCCTCGCTGGCCGAAAGCGCCGGCGGGCAGGCGGCGTTCTCGGGCGAGTTCATCGCCTACGGGACCGCGCTGATCCCGCCGCGCGCGCCATGAGCTACGAGAACCCGCGCATTCCGGAGGGCATCAACGTCGCGCGCGAGAGCGTGCCGCTGGAATTCCTGCGCCTGCTCGCCGGGCTGCTGCTCGTGCTCGTCGTGGCCGCGCTCGGGCTGCGCCTGGCGGGGGGCTGGCTCGCACGGCAACTCCCTTTCGCGCTGGAGCGCGCCTGGGTCGGCGAGCGCCTGCTGGTGCCGCCGGGCATCGGCACCGCGGCGACCGGCGGGAAAGCGGAGCAGCGCGTGCAGGCGCTCGCGCGCGAGTTCGCCGCGGGCATGGCGCTGCCCGCGGGCATGACGGTGCGCGTGCACCTCGTGCGCGAGGAGGTGCCGAACGCCTTCGCGACGCTGGGCGGGCACATCGTCGTCACCGAGGGGTTGTACCGCCGCCTGCCGAGCGAGAACGCGCTGGCGCTGGTGCTGGCGCACGAGCTCGCGCACCTGCGTGAGCGCGACCCGATCGCCGCCGCCGGCGGCGGCGCGGCGCTGGCGCTGCTGATGCTGGCGCTGGGCCGCGATGCCGAGGCCGTCGCGCCTGGCCTGGCGCAAGTGGTCCAGTCAGGCTATTCGCGCCACGCCGAGGCGCGCGCCGACGAGGCCGCGATCGCCGCGCTGCGCGCGCACTACGGCCATGCGGGCGGCGCGGCGGGGCTGTTCGATGCGCTCGCCGGCCCGGAC
>CAYXJM010000476.1:1157-2578 GCA_964465455.1 uncultured Klebsiella sp. | reverse complement strand
GCGGCGTTGTTGGTGATCAGCTCGGTCAGCACCATCACGCTGAGGTAGGTGAGCGCGAGCAGCAGCCAGGGGTCGTCGCCGGCCGCGGACACAATGCCGTTGCCGAGGTATTCGGCCGCGCCGGTCTTCTCCAGCGCGTTGCCGAGCGCGAAGCTCGCGGCGATCGTCACCAGCACGGGCAGGTCGAGGCTCCGCCGCGCCTCGTTCACGCCGATGCAGCGCGTCGCGAGCATCGCGGCCACGCCGAGCAGCGCGGCGTTCAGCATGCTCATCAGGCCGCTGGTCGCCAGCGCGATGATGCCGGCCAGCACGGCCCAGGAAATCCACGCGTGCGAATGGTCGGGCAGTTCGTGCTCGAGCACGTTCATCAGCAGGAAGTCGCGCGACTGCTTCAGGCGGCCGACCACGGCCGGGCGCGCCTCCAGCAGCAGCAGGTCGCCGGGCTCCAGGATGATCGAGCTGAGCCGCCCGCGGATGTGCTCGCCGTTGCGCGCCACCGCGAGCACCACCGCGCCGTAGCGGTCGCGGAAGCGCCCGTCGCGGATGGTGTGGCCGACCACCTCGCAGTGCTCCGCCACCACGGCCTCGACGAGGCGGCGCTCCGGCACGTTGCGCTCCAGCGCGGGCTGGCTGCCGACGGCGGCCACGAGACCGTTGATGCGCAGCACGTCGACGATGGCTTCGGTCTCGCCCACGAACACCAGGCGGTCGCCGCCGCGCAGCATCTCTTCGGGTGCCACGGCGGTGATCACGCTGCCGTCGCGCTCGATCTCGGCGAGATAGATCCGCTCCAGGTGCCGCAGTCCCGCCTGCTGGATGGTCTTGCCCACCAGCGGACCGTCGCGCGCCACCGCGACCTCGAAGGTGAAGCTGCGCGTGTCGGCGAAAGTCTGGTCGGGGCTGCGGCGCACCTTGAGCAACTTCGGCGCCGCGAAAACCACGAACAGCGTGCCGACCGCCGCGGCGATCAGGCCGATCGGTGCGATGTCGAACAGCGCGAAGCCCGGCTTGCCGGTCAGCACCTGGTACTGGCCGTTGACCACCAGGTTGGTGCTGGTGCCTATCAGCGTGATGGTGCCGCCGAGGATCGAGGCGTAGCTCAGCGGGATCATCAGCGCGGAGCCCGGCACCCGGATCCGCCGCGCCCACTGGCTCACCGCCGGGATCATGGTCGCCACCACCGGGGTGTTGTTCAGGAAGGCCGAGAGCGAGACCACCGGCAGCATCAGCCGCACCAGCGCCGCGCGCGTACCGCGGGGCCTGCCCAGCACCCGCTCGACGACGAGGTCGACGCCGCCCGAGGCGCGGATCGCGGCGGCGACGATGAACATCGCCGCGACGGTCATCAGGCCGGTGTTGGCGAATCCGGACAGGGCTTCATCGGGCTTCAGGATGCCGGTGATGCTGAGGATCAACAGGGC
>CAYXJM010000476.1:0-1057 GCA_964465455.1 uncultured Klebsiella sp. | reverse complement strand
GCAGGCGGCTTCTTCGTGGCCGCGGGAGCGGCGGGTCAGAACGCGAAGCCGAGACCGATCATCGGGCCCTGGAACGAGAAGTCCGCCTCGACGTTGTTCTCTTCCACTTCGTAGTTCACCGAGCGATAACCGAAGCGCACCTCGAGGTTGCAGCAGTTGTTGGTGTACACCAGCTCGGGAGCCATCTCCCATACCAGGTCGGAGTCGCCGGCGCCGACCGAGGCGGTCGGGCTGAAGGCCCAGTTCTTGCCGAGCGCGACGCGCGGACGCAGCATCACGATGCCGTCCACCAGGTCGTCGTCCGCCTTGGTGCTGCCGCTTTGCCCGCGGCCCTTGACCTTGGCTTCGAGGTCGAGCTTGGCGTAGCGCACGCCGACCAGCAGGTCCACCCACGACTCACCGCCGGCGCCGAAGCGGTAACCGGTCGCGGCGGTCGCCAGCGTGGTGTCTGCCTCGACTTTCAGCTTGGCGCCCGAGGGCAGCGGAACGTCGGCGTCGACGTCGTCGTTTTCGGTCTTGATGTAGTCGACAGCCGCGAAGTTGCTCCAGTTGCCCGTGTTGTGCTCGAGCATCAGCGAGCCGTTGAACTCCAGGTTGTCGGTCACGTCGCCGATGTCCTGGTTGAAATCGACCTGCGAGGTCTGGGCGCCGCGATTGTCCTCGAGCTTGCCGTCGATGCCCACGGCCCAGTAGTACGGCGTGAGGCGGAAGCAGCACTTGTCGGCATCCTCGGCTGCGACCGGCATGGCGGCCTGGATGCCGAGGCAAGCGACGGCGACTGCGAGGTAACTGCGATTGAACATGGGTTCTTCTCCTGCTTGTTGACGGTGAAACTGCGGCGCCCGCGATGCGGTCGCTTGCCAGTAACGCAAGTATGGAGCCCCGAACCCGCATCCGCACGCCCGGATCGTCGTGAAAAGTTTGCAATACGCGACAGCATTGAAGGATCTGTCGCGCAGCGGTCGCTTCAGGACGCGACGATCAGCATCTTGCGTCGAACGAACGCGATCTGCGTCGAAAGGCTCAGGTTCTTGGGGCAATTGTCCTCGCAACCGAG
>CAYXJM010000475.1:0-2582 GCA_964465455.1 uncultured Klebsiella sp. | reverse complement strand
TGAACAGCGGCTCGGCGTGCTCGTCGCCGACGCGCGCGATGAAGAAGCCGAACAGCAACGCGAAGAAGATCAGCGCCAGCAGATCGGCGTTGCTGGAGGCCGTGGCGACGACGTTCTCCGGCACCATGCGCTCGAACATCCCAACCAGTTCGCCGATGCCGCTGCCGCTCTCCAGCCGCGCCTGCACGTCCTGAGAGGCGGCCTGCAGCGCGAGCTGCGGCCCGACCGGCGCGCCGTCCTCGTAGCCGGGCCGCACGGTGTTGACGAAGGCGAGGCCCACGAGCACCGCGAGCAGCCCCGTCGCGAGGTACAGGCCGATCGTCTTCGCCCCGAGCCGCCCGAGGTCCTCGGCCCGCCCGATGCCGGTGATTCCCACCACGATCGAGGAGAAGATCAGCGGCACGATGACCATCTTCAGCGCCTTGATGAAGATCGTGCCGAGGAACTCGTAGACGTCGTGGAACGCGAGCGGACCGATGCCGGCGTCCGTGCCGCTCAGCCAGCCGGCGATCGCCGCGAGCACGATGGCGATGAGGATCTGCCAGTGCAGGGCCAGTTGCTTCATGTGTCCCCCCTTTGAGGCCGCAAAGCATAGCGGAGGCGCCGCGCCGCGACGATCGCGCCGCGCCTCGACCTGGTCGTATTGACGGTGTCCGGGGAGGAAGCGGGCCCCCTAGCGCGCGGCCTCCGGCGTGCGCAGCAGGAAGTGCGAGAGCGCCGGGATCAGCAGCAGCGCGCCGACCATGTTCCAGACGAACATGAAGGCGAGCAGGACGCCCATGTCGGCCTGGAACTTGATCGGCGACCACGCCCAGGTGATCACGCTCGCTCCCATCGTGATCCCGACCAGGCAGACGACGCGCCCGGTGAAGTTCAGCGCGTCGCTGTAGGCCTGGCCGAGCGAGCGTCCGCTGCGCTGCGCCGCGAGCTGCACCGAGACCAGGTAGAGCGCGTAGTCGACGCCGCAGCCCACGCCGAGCGCGATCACCGGCAGCGAGGAGACCTTGATGCCGATGCCGAGCGCCACCATCAGCGCCTCGCAGAGGAACGAGGTGATCGCGAGCGGGACCAGCGCCACGACCACCGCGCGCCAGTTGCGGAACGTGATGTAGCAGAGCAGCACGACCGAGGCGTAGACCAGCGCGACCATGCGGTAGTTGGCGACGGCGACCACCTCGTTGGTGGCGGCGTCGATCCCCGCCGACCCGGCCGCCAGCAGGAACTTGCGCTGGTCGGAACTGTGCGCATCGGCGAAGGACTGTGCGACCTGCGCGACCCGCGCGAGCGTGGCTGCCTTGTGGTCCTTCAGATACGCGATCACCGGCGCCACCGAGGCGTCGCCGCTCAGCAGGTCGGGCGAGTTGGTCGTGGCGGTGTTCACCGCGAGGCTGCCGATCTGCCTGCTGCGCGGAATATCCATCCACTTGGGGTTGCCTTCGGACGTACCCATGGTGATCATCGGGACGCTGCTCCCCAGCGACTCCACCGCGATCACTTCGGGCAGCTGCTGCAGCGCCCAGGCCAGCCGGTCCTGTTCGACCAGCGTTTCGTAATCCCTTATGCCCTCGGGCCCCGTCGCCGTGATGACGGCGAACTGGTCGCCCGAGATGCGATAGTGATCGTTGATGTAGCCCACGTCCTTGTTGTACCGGGATTCGGGGCGGAGTTCCGGTGCGCCCGCGTCGAGATCGCCGATCTGCAGGAATTTGTGACTGATCACGACCGAGGTCACGCCGAGCGCCAGGCTCGCGAGCACCAGCGGTATCGCGTAGCGACGCTCGGAACAGCGGCCGATCATGGACCAGACCACGCCGAGGAGGCCCTTCTCGCCGGTCGCCGACCCGGTCTCCAGGCTCCGCTTCGCGGCCTTCTCGCCGACACCGATGTAGGACAGCGCGACCGGGATCAGGATCAGCTTCGTGAAGATGAGGATCACGACGCCGATGCTCGTGGTGATCGCCAGGTCGCGGATGGCCGGTATGTCTATCAGCAGCATCACCGCGAAGGCGAAGGCGTTCGTCAGCAGCGCGGTCAGCCCCGCGACGAACAGCCGGCGGAAGGTGTAGCGCGCGGCAACGTAACGGTGGGTACCGCGGCCGACGTCCTGCATGATGCCGTTCATCTTCTGGGCACCGTGCGAGATGCCGATCGCGAACACCAGGAAGGGCACGAGCACCGAATAGGGGTTGAGCACGTAGCCGCAGACCTGCAGCATGCCCATCAGCCACACCACGCCGAGCACCGCGGCGCCGACCAGCAGCAGCGTGCTGCGCGCGTCGCGCGTGTAGACGTAGATGATCGCCGTCGCGATGAGTGCTGATATCGCGAAGAACACCAGCACCATCTGGATGCCGTCGATGAGGTCGCCGACGAGCTTCGCGAAGCCGATGATGTGGATCCTGTACTGTTCCGTCTCCAGGCTGCGGATCTCCTGCTCCAGGAAGTGCGACAGCTCGCCGTAGTCGATCGGCTCGTCGGTCTCCGGAATGCGCTCGAGCAGCGGCACCACGATCATGCTCGACTTGAGGTCCGAGCCCACCAGCCTGCCGATCAGCCCCGCCCGCTGCACGTTGACGCGGAAC
>CAYXJM010000474.1:0-2585 GCA_964465455.1 uncultured Klebsiella sp. | reverse complement strand
GGTCGAAGCCCTTGTGCACGCGGTAGGCGATCGCGCGGTCGTTGAACAGCGAGGCAAACACCTCGTGGATCGCGTGGATCACGTGCTCGAGACCGCAGATGTTCAGGTAGGTCTCCTGCTGTCCGGCAAAGGAGGCGTCCGGCAGGTCCTCCGCGGTCGCGGAGGAACGCACCGCGACGGCCACGTCCTTGCCGCCGCCGAGGCGCGCGTAGGCCTCGACCACGGCCGCGCGCAGGGCCTCCGGCAGCGGCGTGGCGCGGATCCAGCCGCGTATCTCCGCGCCGGCGCGCGCCAGCTCGGCGACGTCGTCGACGTCGAGCCGCCCGAGCCGCTCCGCGATCCGGCCCGCCAGCCCGTCGCGGGCGAGGAACTCGCGATACGCATCGGCGGTGGTCGCAAAGCCGTCCGGCACACGCACGCCCGCGTGCGCGAGCGCGCCGATCATTTCCCCGAGGGACGCATTCTTGCCGCCCACGCGTCCCACGTCGTGCATGCCGAGATGCTCGAACCAGATCAACTGCTCAGTCACGGTGCCCCCTGCTTACGGCCGATGTCCCTGCGGTACATCTTAACCGAGGGCTGTGCCAAAATCCGCACGCCACGCCCCCCGGGAATCCCCATGCGACGAACCGCCTTCTTCATCTCCGACGGCACCGGCATCACGGCCGAGACCCTGGGCGAAGCCCTGCTCGCGCAGTTCGAGGACCTGCAGTTCGAATTCGTGCGCCTGCCCTACGTCGATTCCGAGGAGCGCGCGCGGCACGCGGTGGCGCAGATCGACGCGGCCGCCGAGCGCGACGGGCACCGGCCGGTGATCTTCGACACCGTGATCGACCAGCGGCTGCGCCAGATTCTCGCGACCTCGAAGGGCGCGATGTTCGACATCTTCACCACCTTCCTGGCCCCCCTCGAGCAGGCCCTCGGCACGCAGTCGAGCTTCACGGTCGGCCGCTTCCACGGCCCCCAGAGCAGCCTCTACCACGCCCGCATCGACGCCGTGCACTACGCCCTGGCCAACGACGACGGGGCCACCGGCAGCGACTACGGGAAGGCCGATGTGATCCTGATCGGGGTCTCGCGCTGCGGCAAGACGCCCTCGTGCATCTACCTCGCGATGCAGTTCGGCGTCCACGCCGCCAACTACCCGATCACCGACGACGACCTGCAGTCCTCGCGCCTGCCCGCGGCGCTGCTGCCCTTCCACGACCGGCTGTTCGGGCTCACGATCGACCCCGAGCGGCTGGCGCAGATCCGCGACGGGCGCCGCCCGGGCAGCCGCTATGCCTCGCTGCGCCAGTGCGAGGACGAGGTACGCCAGGTGGAGGCGCTGCTGCGCCGCCATCGCGTGCCCGTCCTGAACACGACGCGGCTCTCGGTCGAGGAGATCGCGACCCGGATCATGATGGAGAAGGGCTTGCGCGGGCACCTGCGCTAGCGGCCGGGGGGGGCGCGGTCGGCCCGCGCAGGCGAGGTTCAGCCGAGCAGGCGCATCGCCGCCGCGTAGGGCGTGATTTCGCCGCGCACCACGCGCGCTTCCAGCTGCGGCAGTTCCGCGCGCACGCGCGGGTCGGCGCGGAAACGCTGCTCCAGCAGCTCGCTGATCAGCTTGCGCAGCCACTCGCCGTTCTGCCGCGCGCGCCGCGCGGTCAGTTCGCCGCTGGCCTCGGCGCCGCGGCGGTATTCGCCGATCATGTCCCACACCTCGTCGATGCCGCGCCTCTCGGCGGCCGAGCACGTGGTGACGCGCGGCACCCAGAAGCCGCCGTGCGCGAGCAGGTTCATCGCGTTCTGGTAGTGCTGGCGCGTGCGGTTGGCGAGTCCGAGGCTCTCGCCGTCGGCCTTGTTGATCACCAGCGCGTCGGCAAGCTCCATGATGCCGCGCTTGATGCCCTGCAGTTCGTCGCCCGCGTTCGGCAACATGAGGACGAGGAAGAAGTCCACCATGCTCGCGACCTCGTACTCCGACTGCCCCACGCCGACGGTCTCGACGATGACGACGTCGTAGCCGGCCGCCTCGCAGAGCAGCATGGTCTCGCGCGTCTTGTGCGCGACGCCGCCGAGGGCCCCCTGCGACGGCGAGGGACGGATGAACGCCGCCTCCTCGCGCGAGAGCGTCTCCATGCGCGTCTTGTCGCCGAGGATGCTGCCGCCCGCCACGGGCGAGCTGGGATCGACCGCGAGTACCGCGACGCGGTGCCCGGCGGCGATCAGGTGCATGCCGAAGGCTTCGATGAACGTCGACTTGCCGACCCCCGGGATGCCGCTGATGCCGACGCGGATGCTGCGCCCGGTGTGCGGCAGCAGCGCCTCGAGCAGCTCCTGCGCCGCGGCGCGGTGCTCAGCGCGCGAGCTCTCGACGAGCGTGATCGCCTTGGCCAGCGCGCGGCGCTGGCCCGCGCGCAGGCCGTCGATGTCGACGCCGTTCAAGCCCGGCGCCTCAGCCGGCCGCCTCGATCGCCGCCAGCACCTGGCGCGCGGCGTGGGGGATGCGCGTGCCTGGCCCGAATACGCACTTGACGCCGGCCTCGTACAGGAACTCGTAGTCCTGGCGCGGGATCACGCCGCCGGCAATCACGACGATGTCG
>CAYXJM010000473.1:0-2590 GCA_964465455.1 uncultured Klebsiella sp. | reverse complement strand
GGCGCCAGCAGGCGGAAATTCGTCATGCGACGCACGATCTCCCCGAGCATGACCTCGAGGTTCAGCCGCGCCTGGTGCACGCCCACGCAGTAGTGCGGCCCCTGCCCGAAGGTGCGGTAATGCTTGCGCGTGTCGTTCAGCGGGCGCGTGATGTCGAAGCGGTCGGGGTCGGGGAAGAACGCGGGGTCGCGGTTCGGCGCGCCGAGGACACAGACCAGCTTGTCGCCCTTGCGGATCCGCTGGCCCAGGTACTCCATGTCGCGGGTCGCGGTGCGGCGCAGGTAGACCACGGTGTTCTGGTGGCGCAGGAATTCCTCGACCGCCGAGGGCACCAGTGCCGGGTCCTGCTCCAGCATGCGGTACTGCTCCGGGTGGAGGATCAGCTGGTGCAGGCCGAGCGCCAGCGTGTTGCGCGTGGTCTCCAGCCCGCCGACGATCAGGTTGTTGAAGAAGCGGCCGAACTCGCGGTCGCCGAGCGCACGGCCGTCGATCGCGGCGTTGATCACGTCCATGGTCATGCTGTCGCGCGGCCTGGCGCGGTGGTCGGCGGCAAGCCGCGTGCCGAACTCGATCAGCTCGATCGAGGCCTGGAAGCCGAGCGCGCGGTTCTCGGCGAACTCCGGGTCGTCGGCGAGCGACAGCGTGTTCACCAGGTTCACCACGTGGTCGTAGTCGCGCTCCTCGACGCCGAGCAGCGCGAACATCACGCGCATCGGCATCTGCATCGCGATGTCGGTCACGAACTCGCACTCGCCGCGACCGATCACGCGGTCGACGGTCTCCTTGGCGATGCGCCGCATCAGTGGCTTGCGGGCCTCGAGCTGCTTCAGCCGGAACGCGTAGTCCACCAGCGAGCGGTATTTGCGGTGCTCGGGCGGGTCCATGAAGGTCATGCTTTGCTGCTGCTCGGCGAGGATCTCGGGCGGAAAGTCGTCGAGGATCGGGCTGAAGTTGTTCGTGAACAGTTCCGGCGTCTTCAGCACGTGGTCGATGTCTTCCTGGTGGAACAGCAGCCAGTGGCCGCCCGAGTAGTCGTCGGTCTCCCACAGGATGCGGTGCTGCTCGCGCAGCTGGTTGATCAGCTGGCGCGGCGTGCCATGGCTGAAGCGCTCGAAGTCGAGCAGCGCGTGGCGCGGACACTGGTTCATGGTCATCGCTCTCCGGTCGGGTCGGCGCGCCGCGCGGGGCCGCGGCGTGGTGCGAGGGCCGATGCTAGGCAGCGCGCGCGCACATAACAAGGGCCCGATGCGCCCGGCGCGGCGCCACCCGTGACCGGGCGCCGGATAGGGCGACAGCGGTGCCGCGATTGTCGCGCCATCCGCGCCCGTGCCGCGCCGGTGCGCAAAAAGCGCGTCGGGGGCGTTTATTTCGCGGTGGCGGCTGGCGTAATCTCCGCTGGCTCCCCGGACGGGCAGACCGCCAGCGGGGCGGGAAGACGGGCAGTGGAGGAGAGCAGTCATGGCGGTGATGAATCCCATACTCGAGACCATCGCGAACGCCGGCGACGCGGCGCAGCACAACACGTTGCCGTCGCGCCTGATCTCGGCCGACTCGCACGTCACCGAGCCGCCGCACTGCTACGTCGAGCGCATCGATCCCGCGTTCCGCGACCGTGCCCCGCGCGTGGTGCGCGACAGCGACGGCGGCGATGTCTTCGTGATCGACGGCATGGCCGCGCCGGTGCCGCTCGGCATCGTGGCGGCGGCGGGCAAGGACCCGCGCGACATCCGCAAGAGCGAATGCCGCGTCGAGGACCTGCACCGGGGCGGCTGGGACGGCAAGGCGCGCATCGCCGACCAGGATCGCGACGGCATCGCGGCCGAGATCATCTATCCCTCCGTCGGCATGGTGATCTGCAATCACCCCGACGCCGACTACAAGCACGCCTGCATGTGGGCCTACAACCGCTGGCTGCAGGAGGAGTTCTGTGCCGCCGCGCCCGAGCGCCTCTTCGGCATGGGCCAGACCGCGGTGCGCTCGGTGGCGGAGACCATCGAGGAGTTCCGCCGCTTCAGGGAGATGGGCTTCAGGGGCGTGATGATGCCGGGCAACCCCGCCACCGCCGAGGACTACGACCACCCGGACTTCGACCCGCTGTGGCGCGCCGCGGTGGAGCTCGACCTGCCGCTCGGTTTCCACATCCTCACCAGCCGCAGCGACGGCGCCAACGCGATCGGCGCCAGCGGACAGCGCCAGGGCTCGGCTCACCGCGGGCCGCCGCAGAACGCCTCGCAGATGCTGCTGAAGTCGATCCAGGACATCATCGGCACCTTCATCTGGGGCCGCGTGTTCGAGCGCCACCCGGCGCTCAAGGTGGTCTGCGTCGAGGCCGACGCCGGCTGGGCGCCGCACTTCGCCTACCGCATGGACCACGGCTACAACCGCCACCGCTTCTGGCTGAAGATGGGCGACATGGCGCGCAAGCCGAGCGAGTACTTCCACGAGAACGTCTACATGACCTTCCAGGACGACTGGGTCGCGCTGAAACTGGTCGACATGCTGAACCCGCGCCGCCTGATGTGGGCCAACGACTTCCCGCACAGCGACTCGACCTGGCCGTGGAGCCGCGAGCTGCTGCTCGGGCAGACGC
>CAYXJM010000472.1:0-2591 GCA_964465455.1 uncultured Klebsiella sp. | reverse complement strand
TCGGGCGTCTCGATGCCGAGCAGCCCGAGGCCGGTGGCCAGCGTGCGCGCCACCACGTCGGCCAGCCGCAGGCGGCTCGCGCGCACCGCCGCCGGCACGTCCTCGCGCAGGATCGGGCAGTTCTCGTAGAAGCGCATGAACAGACCGGCCAGGTCGTAGAGGTACGCGCACAGCAGGTGCGGGGCCGCGTCGTGCGTGACGGCGCCGAGCGCCTCGCTGAACTGCGCGAGCCTGAGCGCGAGCGCGCGCTCCTCCGGCGCCGCGATGGCGACGGGGCCGTCGAGCGTCGCCGGGTCGATGCCGGCCTTGCGGAAGATGCTGCGCACGCGCGTGCAGGCGTACTGCAGGTAGGGCGCGGTGTTGCCCTCGAAGCTCAGCATGTGCTCCCAGCTGAACACGTAGTCGCTGGTGCGGTTCTTCGACAGATCCGCGTACTTCACCGCACCGATGCCCACCTGGCGCGCCACCGCCGCGCGTTCCTCGGCGGAGAGGTCCGCCTCGCGCTCGGCCAGCAGTCGCGCCGCGCGCTCCACCGCCTCGTCGAGCAGTTCGGCCAGCTTCACGGTGCCGCCCGAGCGCGTCTTGAAGGGCTTGCCGTCCTCGCCCAACATCTTGCCGAACGGGTGGTGCTCGAGGCTGGTGCGCTCGCTCACGAAGCCGGCGCGGCGGCTGATCGCGAAGACCTGCTGCATGTGCAGCTTCTGGCGGTCGTCGATGAAGTACAGGATGCGGTCGGCGTGCAGCACCTGCGCGCGGTAGCGCGCCGCGGCGAGGTCGGTGGTGGCGTAGAGGAAGCCGCCGTCGCCCTTCTGCACGATCACGGCCATCGCGTTGCCGTCGCGGTCGCGCATCTCCTCGAGAAACACCACGCGCGCGCCCTCGCTCTCGGCCAGCAGTCCGCGCCGGTCGAGCTCCGCGATCACCACCGGCAGCTCGTCGTTGTAGGCGCTCTCGGCCTTGATGTCGGCGTGCGTCAGCGTGACGTTGAGCTTGCGGTAGATCTCCTCGCTGTGCGCGATCGAGATGTCGATGAAGCGCTGCCACAGGCGCCGGCAGTGCGCGTCGCCCGACTGCAGCCGCACCACGTAGTCGCGCGCGCGGTCCGCGAAGGCCGCATCGGCGTCGAAGCACTGCTTGGCGGCGCGGTAGAAGGCCTCGAGGTCGGAGAGCGCGGCGTCGTCGATGGACTGGCCCGCGGCCATGACGTCCTCGAGGTGCGCGATCAGCATGCCGAACTGCGTGCCCCAGTCGCCGACGTGGTTCTGGCGGATCACGCGCTCGCCGCGGAACTCCAGCGCGCGCACCACGGCGTCGCCGATGATCGTGCTGCGCAGGTGCCCGACGTGCATTTCCTTCGCGAGGTTCGGCGCCGAGTAATCGACCACCACGGTCTGCGGCTGCTCGGTTGCGGGAATGCCGAGGCGCGCATCGGCCGCGGCGGCTTCCACGCGCGCGGCGAGGAAGGCCGGGGAGAGGTGGATATTGATGAAGCCGGGGCCGGCGATCTCGAGGCGCTCGACCACGTCGCCGCCGTCGAAGGCCGCGACGATGCGCTCCGCCAGCTCGCGCGGCTTCGTGCCCATGCGCTTCGCCGCACCCATCGCGCCGTTGGCCTGGTAGTCGCCGAACTCCGCGCGCGTGCTCTGCGTCAGCAGGGCCTGGCAATCGGCGGGTACCCCGACGGCGCGCATCGCGGCCTCGACGGCGGCGTTCAGGTGGTCGCGGAGGTTCATGGGCGCCTGTTTCCCGGGGTGCGGATGAGGCGCGCGATTGTAGCCGCTGGGGGAAAGTGAGCAAAGGGCGCCCGCATCGCGATGCCCGCGCGGCGCGTCGCCGCATGCCCGGCTTTGACGGTTCGCGGCGGCAGCCGCTAGTCTTCGTGCCCATGCCGACGCCGGAACAGAGCCTGACCGAACCCACGACCGTGGCCGCCTATGTCGAGGCGATCACCAGGGCGCTGCAGGCGAGCGGCGTGGACCCCGACGAGGTGCTGCGCGGGATCGGTGTCTCGCGCATCCACGGCAACGATCCGCTGGTGCGGATCACGGACTCGACGGTCAACGCGATCTATGCCCGCGCGGTGGCGCGAACCGACGACGAGTATTTCGGCCTGCGCGTGGCCGAGCACATCGTACCGGGCTCGCTGCACGCGCTCGGCTACGCGCTGCTCGCGAGCGACACGCTCGAGGATTTCTGCCACCGCTTCGTGCGCTACTACGGCCTGGTCTCGCAGAGCGCCGAGTTGCGCATCTTCGTCGAAGGTGACACGTTCAGGCTCGAGGCGGACCCGCGGAACCCCGCCATCTGTTTCGAGACCCAGGACGTCTGGGCTGCCCTCGTCCTGCGCCTCATGCGGATGGCCTGTCGCGCCGATTTCCGTCCGCGCGAGCTCGACCTGCGCCGTCCGGCCCCGGCCGGCGGCGAGGAGCCGTTTCGCGCCTTTTTCGGCTGCCCCGTCCGCTTCGGGCAGCCGCACCTCTGTTTTCATTTCGAGCTCGCCGCGATGCGCGAACCCCTGCTCGGCGCCAACCGCGAGCTGGCGCAGCACAATGACCAGATCGCGATGAGCTACCTCGAGAAGCTCGACCGCG
>CAYXJM010000471.1:0-2597 GCA_964465455.1 uncultured Klebsiella sp. | reverse complement strand
CCAGGTCAGGGCCCAAGTGGTGGAATTGGTAGACACGCTATCTTGAGGGGGTAGTGGCGTAAGCCGTGCCGGTTCAAGTCCGGCCTTGGGCACCATCCTGACAAACGCCATAGTGCGGTTCGTGTGTGCAGAATAGGCGCAATCCGGGCTTGACCCGCGATGTGTCGCTTCAATATACTTGCGCTCCTTTCAAAGGGACCGGCAAGTACCGGTTTGTAGATGCGGGGTGGAGCAGTCTGGTAGCTCGTCGGGCTCATAACCCGAAGGTCGTTGGTTCAAATCCGGCCCCCGCTACCAAATCAGAGTGCTGGAGTCGCAACGGAAAGCGTCATTTTCCGTTGTGGGTCCAGACTTCCGGAAAGCCCCCTTGTGGGGCTTTTTGTTAGGTGGTTTGCCGATGCCGTGGCGATTTCCTGCCGGCTCGATGCCGTGGGGATTTGTCGGGCAGTCGGCGCAATGGAAGTGGGCCCTGTGCCCATTTTCTGTTTCTGGAGCAGGGTAATTACCGCGTGTCGACACGGGTCGAAGAGCTGCGTGAACTGCTGGCGCCGGTTGTCGAGGCGCTCGGCTACGAACTCTGGGGCGTGGAACTGAACGTCCACGGTCGCCATGCGTTGCTGCGCATCTACATCGACAGCGAGAACGGCATCACGGTCGACGATTGCGCGCTGGTCAGCCAGCATGCCAGTGGCACGCTCGACGTCGCGGACCCTATCGCGAGTGCTTACACCCTCGAGGTGTCCTCGCCGGGCTGGGACCGCCCCCTGTTCACCCCCGAGCAATACCGGGCCTACATCGGCGACCGCGTGAAGCTCAAGCTGGCGTACGCGGTCCAGGGGCAGCGCAACTGCACCGGAACGCTGCTGGCCGCCGATGCAACGGCCGTGGAAATCGGAATTTCGGATGAGGCGCGCCTGACTGTGCCGTTCGCGGCAATCAGGAAGGCGCATCTGGTCATTGAGGACGAGTGAGCCTGCGCCTTGCGCGCCCAGGCGCTGTGTGTATCGGGAGTAACGGATGAACAAGGAAATCCTGCAGGTAGCCGAAGCGGTCTCGAACGAGAAGGGCGTGTCGCCCGAGATCATCTTCGAGGCGATCGAGCTCGCGCTCGCGACGGCGACCAAGAAGCGTTATGACGAAGATTCCGAGATCCGCGTGGTCATCGACCGCGCGACCGGCGACTACACGACGTTTCGCAGCTGGAAGGTCGTGGGCGACGACGTGCTCGCCGCGCTCGGCACCGAGTTCACGCTCGAGGAAGCGCACGAGAAGGATCCCGGCCTGAAGGCCGGTGACGTCTACGAGGAGCAGGTCGAGAACGTCGAGTTCGGACGCATCGCCGCGCAGACCGCCAAGCAGGTCATCGTGCAGAAGGTGCGCGAGGCCGAGCGGGCCCAGATCGTCGACCAGTACCGGGACCGCGTCGGCGAGCTGCTCGCCGGCAGCGTCAAGAAAGTGACCCGCGACGCGGTGATCATCGACCTCGGCAACAACGCCGAGGGCGTGCTCGCCCGCGACCAGCTGGTCGGCCGCGAGACCTTCCGCGTCGGCGACCGCATCCGCGCGGTGCTGAAGGAGATCCAGCCCGAGGCGCGCGGGCCGCAGCTCATCATGAGCCGGACCTGCCCCGAGATGCTGATCGAGCTGTTCAAGATCGAAGTGCCCGAAATCGCCGAGCAGGTGATCGACATCCGTGCCGCGGCGCGCGATCCGGGCCTGCGCGCGAAGATCGCGGTGAAGACCAACGACGGTCGCATCGACCCCGTGGGCGCTTGCGTGGGCATGCGCGGCTCGCGCGTGCAGGCGGTGTCGAACGAGATCGCCGGCGAGCGCGTCGACATCATCCTCTGGGACGACAATCCCGCGCAGCTCGTGATCAACGCGATGGCGCCGGCCGAGGTGGAGTCGATCGTGGTCGACGAGGACACGAACACGATGGACGTGGCCGTGGCCGAGGACAACCTTGCGCAGGCGATCGGCCGCAGCGGCCAGAACGTCCGCCTCGCGAGCCAGCTGACCGGCTGGAACATCAACGTGATGAGCCTCGAGGACGCGCAGGCCAAGCAGGAGCAGGAAGCCGGCACCACGATCGCGCGCTTCATGGAGGCGCTCGATGTCGACGAGGACGTGGCCTTCGTGCTGGTGGAGGAAGGCTTCACCACCCTCGAGGAGATCGCCTACGTGCCGCTCGAGGAGATGATGGCGATCGAGGGTTTCGACAAGGAAACGGCCGAGGAGCTCCGTTCGCGCGCGAAGGACGCGCTGCTCACGCAGGCCATCGCCTCCGAGGAGCGCCTCGACGCGACGGAGCCTGCCGAGGACCTGCTGAACATGGAAGGCATGGACAGGCACACCGCCTACCAGCTCGCCAGCCATGGCATCGTGACCATGGAAGACCTGGCGGAACAGGCAGTCGAGGATCTGCTCGAGATCGAGGGCATGGACGCGAAGCGCGCGGGAGAGCTGATCCTGACTGCGCGCGCGCCGTGGTTCGAGTCGATGGAATAAGTGGCGGCGTCGCCTGAGTCGGGTGCCGGATCGCTGCAGGAGAGTAATTGATGGCTGAAGTAACCGTTGCAGAGCTAGCCAAGTCGGTC
>CAYXJM010000470.1:0-2599 GCA_964465455.1 uncultured Klebsiella sp. | reverse complement strand
GGTCCCGGGAGATCACACGTCCGCCAGTTGCTGACCGTCCTCGCCCTGTCGCTGTCCTGCGCATGCTCGCTGGCCGCGCCGGCCGACGCGCCCGCCGGCGCCGCGCCGCGCGTCGGGCTGGTGCTGGCCGGCGGCGGCGCGCGCGGACTCGCGCACATCGGCGTGATCAAGTATCTCGAGGAACACGGCATCCGCGTGCAGGCGGTGGCCGGCACCAGCATGGGCTCGGTGATCGGCGGCCTCTACGCCTCGGGCATGAACGCGGCGCAGATCGAGCAGGTGGCACGCACGCTCGACTGGCGCTTCGCCTTCGACGACAAGACGCCGCGCGAGCAGCAGATGTTCCACCGCAAGCAGGAGGACTTCGACTTCCTGATCGGCGCGCGCATGCGCTTCAAGGACGGCAAGCTCGGCATCCCGATGGGCGCCATCGAGGGGCAGCACCTGAACCTGATGCTGCACGAGATGGTGAAGCACGTCTCCGACATCCACGACTTCGACCGGCTGCCGATCCCCTTCCGCGCGGTCGCGGCCGACATCGCCACCGGCGACGCGGTGGTCATCGGCAAGGGCGATCTCGCGGTGGCGATGCGCGCCAGCATGTCGATTCCGGGCGTGTTCGCGCCGATCGAGCTCGACGGGCACCTGCTGGTCGACGGCGGCATCGCGAAGAACATCCCCGTCGACGTGGTGCAGGGCATGGGCGTCGATCGCCTGATCGTGATCGACATCGGCACTCCGCTCGCGGAGCGCGAGCAGCTCGGCAACGTGCTGGCGCTGATGGGCCAGCTCACGACGATCATGACGCGCAAGAATTCCGAGCAGCAGCTGGGGCTGATGCGCGAAGGCGATGTGCTGGTGAAGCCGGCGCTCGACGCCGCCGACGTGCAGACCATGAGCTTCGACAAGGCCGACGCGGCGATCCGCCTCGGCTACGAGGCCGCCGCGGCGCTCGCCCCGCAGCTCGCGGCGCTGGCAACGCCCGGCCCGCGCGAGCAGTTCGCCGGCGTCGCCGAACCGACGCCTCCCCGCATCGACGCAGTGCGCATCGAGTCCGACGCCGAGGACGTGCCCGATGCGCTGCTGCTCAGCCGCATCAAGCAGCCGCTCGGCGCGCCGCTGGACAGGGGGCAGATCGAGAAGGACATCGCGGACATCTACGGCCTCGAGACCTTCAGCCGCGTCGACTACGTGGTGGAACCCACCGAATCCGGCAACGAGCTCGTGGTGCGCGCGACGGCGAACCCGCGCGGCGTGAGCTACCTGAAGCTCGGCATGAGCTGGGACCAGGACAGCCGCGGCACCAGCGAGTTCGGCCTGCGCGCCAGCTGGCGCCAGCGCGGCCTGAACCGCCTCGGCGGCGAGTGGTACACCTACGGCCAGCTGGGCGGCAACTCGAACTTCGGCACGAACTTCTACCAGCCGCTGGACCCGCTGCAGCGCTTCTTCGTCGACACGCGCTACCGCTTCGACCAGCGCAAGCTGAACCTCTCCGAGGACGGCGACCTGCTCGCACGGGCGATCGTCGACGAGCACTTCCTCGACCTGGCGCCGGGAATCAACCTCGGCAACGTCGCGCAGCTGCGCGCCGGCCTGTACTTCGGCAACGCGAACACCGACGTCGAGATCGGCGCGCCGGAACTGTCCTCGAGCAGCACCAACGACGGCGGCTGGTTCGCCGAGCTCGGCTACGACTCGCTCGACCGGCCCTATTTCCCTGGCAAGGGCCTGCGCGTGCGCAGCCGCTACACGTGGAGCGAGGAGGATCTCAATGCCGACGCGGGCTACGAATCGTGGCACACGATCGCCGTCGGCAGCTTCAGCGTCGGGCGCAACACCTTCACCGGGATCGGACGCTGGGCCCAGCTGGAGCTGAACGACGCGCAGAACACGATCGCGGGCGCGGACGTGCTCGCCGCGCGCGCCTACACGCTGGGCGGATTCCTCGCGCTCTCCGGCTACACCGCGGACTCGCTGGCCGGCAACTACCTCGGCTACGGGAGCCTGGTCTACTACCGCCGCCTCACCGGGGAGTCGATCCTGCCGGTCGACATGCCGGTCTACGCCGGCGCCAGCCTCGAGGCCGGCAACACGTGGCTGGACGAGCACGACGTGGACGCCGACGACCTCATCTACGCCGGGAGCCTCTTCCTCGGCGTCGATTCGCCGGTCGGCCCCGTCTATCTCGGCCTAGGGATGGCCGAGAACAGCCAGTACGCGCTGTACCTGAAGATCGGGCAGTTGCTCGACTGAGGTACGACGCCCGGCTGAAGAGGGACGCGTCGGCACGCGGAAGTGGCGCAATGATCCGTGCGTAGGAGCGGGCCATGCCCGCGCTATCGCGCGCATGGCGCGCTCCTACGATGCGCCGTTCAGGCGCCTGCCGCTTCAGCCCGGATGGAATCCCATCACCGCCTTGGTCTCGAGGAAGTCGTGGAAGCCGTGCGCGCCCCACTCGCGCCCGTTGCCCGATTGCTTGTAGCCGCCGAAGGGCGCGGCTGCGTCGGTCGGGGCGCCGTTCAGGTGCACCATGCCGCTACGCAATTGCGACGCCACGCTGCGTGCGCGCTCGATGCTCGCCGAGGTGACGTAGCCCGAC
>CAYXJM010000469.1:0-2620 GCA_964465455.1 uncultured Klebsiella sp. | reverse complement strand
TGGGGCTGATGGGCCTCGGCGGCCTGGTCGCCGTGATCGGCGGCGTGATGTTCCTCGTGGTGGTGCTGGCGGCGCTGCTGCGCGGCCGCGAGCGAGCGCATTAATCCAGCCGCACCACGTCGATTCCCTGCCCCGCGGCAAGCACTTCCGCGGCGCGCGCCTCGCGCTTCTCACGGCGCTTGCGCTTTTCCGCCAGCGGCGGGCAGCGATGGTCGTCGTGGTAGGTGACCTGGCATTCCAGGCAGTAGTGGCATTCGTTCTCGATGATCTCGCCCGTGGGCCGGATCGCACCGATCTGGCATTGCGCGGCGCAGGTCTGGCACGGATTGCCGCACTCGCGGCGCCGGCGCAGCCAGTCGAAGATGCGGAAGCGGGTGAAGAAGCTGAGCGCCGCGCCGAGCGGACACAGGTACTTGCAGTAGAACTTGCTGTTCACGGCGGCGATCGCGAGCAGCGCCAGCGCGTACAGCGTGAAATACCACTCACGCATGAAATGCAGCGCGAAAACGGTCTTGAAGGGTTCCACTTCGGCCACCGTGGCCGCGCGCGCCATCGAATCGAGCGACAGCCCGAACAGCACGATCAGGATCAGGTACTTGATCGCCCACAGGCGCTCGTGGACCATCGCCGGAAATTCCCACGTCGGCAGCCGGAAGCGCTCGGCAGCGGAATGGATCAGTTCCTGCATCGCCCCGAACGGGCACAACCAGCCGCAGTAGACGCCTCGCCCCCACAGCACGATCGTGACCGCCACGAAGCCCCACAGCAGGAACGCCACCGGTTCCAGCAGCAGGGTCTCCCAGGAAAAACCGCCGGCCAGGGCGCGACCGAAGGCCAGCATGTTGACGATCGACAGCTGTCCCATGCTGTAGAAGCCGACGAACAGCACCGTGAACAGCAGGTAACCGGTGCGCACCCGGCGGAACAGCCGCGGCCGCAGCACCAGCCAGTCCTGGAATACCAGCAGCAGCACCAGCAGAAGCAACGCGACGACCAGCACCGCGACGCGCAGCCAGCGCTCCTGCCAGAGCTGCAGCCACTCGGGCTGCGTATCGATCGCCGCCCCCGTCGCCGCGGCGGCAGGTGGAACTGCACGCGGTGCAGCCGGCGCGGCCTCGGCGCCCGGAGCGACGGCACCGGGGGCCAGCGGCAAGCCGAGCGCGGTGGCGACCTCCTGCGCCGAACGCATCAGGCTCTGGTTCAGCACCATCACCGTGATGGTCGCGCCCGTGATCGCGTCGATGCCGCGGTAGCCCTCGCGGTCGGCCGCACCGACGCGCACCTTCTCGGTCGCGACGATGCCCGCGTACTGGCCGATGAACCGCTGCAGGTCGGCATCCTTCACGCCGATCACCAGGATCGGCTCCTCGTGCGCCACGATCGTCGCGCCGGCGATGCGGGCATCGGGCCTCAGGCCGACCAGCACCGCGATCGGCTTGCCCGAGTAAGCGGGCACCGGGTGGACCTCGTCGCTCAGGAAGACCCAGCCCTGCAGCCCGGTCGCGTCGAAGACGGCACGCGCGCGGGCGACCGCGAGCGGTTCGCCCAGCCGCTCGGCGCCGGGAAAGACCTTGCGCACCGTGGCGATATCGAGGGATTCGAGCCGGCCCGGCGCCGCCGCGTGCAGCGACACGGCCGCCGTGACCGCCACCAGCAGCGCGGCAACCAGGCGAAGGAAGAGGCGAAAGTGGCGTCGGTGCATAAAAGAAATCATACGCCACCGGACACGCAAGCACGCGGGGCGCGGCCGCGCCCACGACCGGCGCCGCATGATGCAGATCAAGCGATGACGACAATCAGGCGCGATGCGCCCGGCGCCCCGCGCGGCAACTGGATTCGCGGCGCGAATCATCGGATCATGCGCGCGACGGCATCACCTGGACGGGATAGAGCTTTTTGACCGGCGCCTGGCACCCTGCAGCGGCATCCACCCGAATCGCGCTGGCGCTGGTGGCGGCGAGCGCTGCGGCATACGCGGCCGACACCGACCTGGTGAACGAGCGCCCGTCCGTCACGCGCGAGCAACTCGAACGGCACTGGGGCGTGGACTGCGCCCGGTTGCGCAACGAGTTGCTGGCGGCAGCGGACGCGGACACCGTCCGCGGCGCCGCGCCCGGACCGCGTGCCCGCTGGAGCCGGGAGCTCGCGCTCTGCGCCGCGGCGCACAACACGCCCGCCGATCGATCCGCCCCCGCCTGCCCCGACTACGCGCGGGCGGCGCGCGCGCTCGACGCCGACGCCGCCGGTGACCACCACGCCCTGCAAGCAGCAATACAGGAAGCCCTGCGATGCGATCCCTGAGACTGATGGCCTGCGCGCTCGCGGCGGCCAGCGCCGGCGCCGCACCCGCACTCGCGGCACCCTGCACCGGCGAGGACTGCGACGCCTCGGTGCTGGAGGAGATCGTCGTCACCGCGCGCCGCGCGCCGCGCATCGTCTTCGAGGCGAGCGAGACCATCGGCGTGATCGATCGCGCCGAGCTCGAGCGCTCCACCGCCTGGGGACTCGCCGACGCGATGCGCAGCATGCCCGGCGTGCAGGTGAGCGACAGCGGCCAGCCGGGACTGAAGCGCGTGCGCATCCGCGGCGAGGAATCGCGCCGCACCGCGATCCTGCTCGA
>CAYXJM010000468.1:0-2627 GCA_964465455.1 uncultured Klebsiella sp. | reverse complement strand
AGTGGTCAGATGCAAAATCAGCGTATCCGAATTCGACTCAAGGCTTTTGACCACCGCCTGATCGACATTTCCGCCCAGGAGATCGTCGACACGGCGAAGCGCACGGGCGCGCAGGTGCGCGGACCGATTCCGCTGCCCACGCGCAAGGAGCGCTACACGGTCCTGATCTCGCCGCACGCCAACAAGGACGCGCGCGATCAGTACGAAATCCGCACGCACAAGCGCGTGCTGGACATCGTCGAGCCGACGGAGAAGACCGTCGATGCGTTGATGAAGCTGGATCTCGCCGCCGGCGTCGAGGTGCAGATCAGTCTCGGCTGAGCCGCCGGGACCGCCCGGCCGCGACCGGGCATGTGTAACGCACGCTCGCGTGCGGCCATAGAGGGTTCAGCCCCGTACACTTGAGGATGACAAGATGACTATTGGCATTGTCGGTCGCAAGACCGGTATGACCCGTGTTTTCACCGCCGACGGGACCTCGATCCCCGTCACGGTCGTCGAAGCGACGCCCAACCGCGTCACCCAGGTCAAGACCGCCGAAACCGACGGCTACAGCGCCGTGCAGGTCACCGTCGGCGAGCGCAAGGCCTCGCGCGTCAGCAAGCCCGAAGCAGGGCACTTCGCCAAGGCCGGCGTCGCCGCCGGGCGCGGGCTGTGGGAGCTTCGTCTCGCCGACGGCGCCGAGTCCCCCGCGGTGGGCGCCGAGATCACCGTCTCCTCCTTCGAAGCGGGCCAGAAGGTCGACGTGACCGGGCAGTCGCGCGGCAAGGGCTTCCAGGGCGTGATCAAGCGCTGGAACTTCCGCATGCAGGACGCGACGCACGGCAACTCGCGTTCGCACCGCGCGCCGGGTTCGATCGGCCAGAACCAGTCGCCGGGCCGCGTGTTCAAGGGCAAGAAAATGGCAGGCCACATGGGCGACGCGCGCGTGACCGTGCAGACGCTCGAGGTCGTGCGTGTGGACGCCGAACGCAATCTGCTGCTCATCAAAGGTGCAATCCCGGGCGCGCCGGGGGCCGACGTCATCGTGCGTCCGGCCGAGAAAGCCTGAGGATCCCTGGGGGTATATGCGCATGGAATTGAGTATCACCGCTCCTGGCAACGCATCCGCGGGAACCGTGCAGGTTTCCGACGTGACTTTCGCCCGGGAATTCAACGAGGACCTGGTGCACCAGGCCGTGGTCGCGTTCATGTCGGGTGGCCGTCAGGGTTCCCGCAAGCAGAAGACGCGCTCGGAAGTCAGCGGCGGCGGCCGCAAGCCGTGGAAGCAGAAGGGTTCGGGCCGCGCCCGCGCCGGCAGCATCCGCAGCCCGATCTGGCGCTCCGGCGGCGTGACCTTCGCCGCGGTGCCGGCGGATCACTCGCAGAAGCTGAACCGCAAGATGTACCGCGCGGCGATGCGCTCGATCCTGTCCGAGCTGGCGCGCCAGGACCGCCTGGTCGTGGTCGAGTCGATCTCGCTGGCCGAGCCCAAGACGAAGCTGCTCGTCGAGCAGCTCGCCGGCTACCAGCTGCAGGACGCGCTGATCGTCGCCGACGAGGTGGACCGCAACCTGTACCTCGCGGCGCGCAACATTCCGCGCGTCGAGGTGCGTGACGTCGCGGCCGTGGACCCGGTCAGCCTGGTCGGTTTCGAGAAGGTGCTGGTCACCGTGCCGGCGCTGCGCAAGTTCGAGGAGATGCTGGGATGAATCAGGAGAGAGTCTTCAACGTCCTGCTCGGGCCCCACGTCTCGGAGAAGTCCGCGGCCGCCCAGGAGCTGGCGAACCAGTACGCGTTCCGCGTGGCGCGCGACGCGACCAAGCCGGAGATCAAGACGGCGGTCGAGCAGCTCTTCAAGGTGAAGGTTTCCAGCGTCCGCGTCCTGAACGTCAAGGGCAAGGTCAAGCTGAACAAGACCGGTGTGGCGAAGCGTTCGGACTGGAAGAAGGCGTACGTGCGCCTCGAGGCCGGGCAGGACATCGACTTCACGGTCACGGATTAATCGGGAGCAGGGAAGATGGCAGTCGTAAAGAAAAAGCCGACTTCGCCGGGCAGGCGTTTCGTGGTGCAGGTGGTCAATCCGGACCTGCACAAGGGCGCGCCGCACCGTGCGCTGCTCGAGAAGCAGGGCAAGAACGGCGGGCGCAACAACGCCGGTCGCGTCACCGTGCGCCACCAGGGCGGCGGTCACCGCCAGCACTACCGCCTGGTCGACTTCAAGCGCAACAAGGACGGCATCCCGGCCACGGTCGAGCGTCTCGAGTACGACCCGAACCGCACCGCGCACATCGCGCTGCTGCTGTACCGTGACGGCGAGCGCCGCTACGTGATCGCGCCGCGCAACATGAAGGCGGGCGACGAGGTCGTGTCGGGCGAGAACGCGCCGATCAAGGAAGGCAACACGCTGCCGCTGCGCAACATCCCGCTGGGCTCGGTCGTGCACTGCATCGAGATGAAGCCGGGCAAGGGCGCCCAGCTCGCGCGCAGCGCCGGCGCCGGCGTGCAGCTGGTGGCCCGCGAAGGCCAGTACGCGACCCTGCGCCTGCGTTCGGGCGAGATGCGCAAGGTCCTGGTCGACTGCCGCGCGACGATCGGCGAGGTGTCGAATTCGGAGCACAACCTGCGCTCGCTCGGCAAGGCCGGCG
>CAYXJM010000467.1:0-2631 GCA_964465455.1 uncultured Klebsiella sp. | reverse complement strand
AGCGAAGCCGTCGCGCTGGCGAAGAAATTCGGTGCCGCCGAGAGCCACCGTTTCGTCAACGGTGTGCTCGACAAGGTCGCGCGCGACCTGCGTCCCGCGGAAGCCGCCCGCGCGCGCTGAGGCACGCATCCGGTGGCGCTGTCCGAATTCGAGCTGATCGCACGCTTCTTCGATTCGCCCGACTTCGCCGTGCCCGATGCCGAGGGCGTGGTGCTCGGCGTCGGCGACGACGCCGCGATCCTGCGCCTGCCGCCCGGCGAGGACCTCGCCGTTTCCGTCGACACGCTGGTCGCCGGCGTGCACTTCCCTGTCGCCAGCAGCCCGGAGCAGATCGGCCATCGCGCGCTCGCGGTCAACCTGAGCGACCTCGCGGCGATGGGCGCGCGCCCGTTGTGGTTCACGCTCGCGCTGACCCTGCCCGAGGCCGACGAAGCCTGGCTCGCCGGCTTCAGCCGCGGCCTCGCCGCGATCGCGCGGCGCTTCCGCGTCGCGCTCGTCGGCGGCGACACCACGCGCGGTCCGCTCAGCATCACGATACAGGTCCACGGCAGCGTGCCGGCGGGGCTCGCGCTGCGCCGCGACGGCGCCCGCCCCGGCGACGAGGTCTGGGTCAGCGGTCATCCGGGCACCGCGGCGCTGGGATTGCGGCAATTGCTGGCGGGCGGGGCGCGCGACGAGGCGGCGCAGGTGTTCGTCGAGCCGCAGCCGCGGGTCGCGCTCGGGCTCGCGCTGCGCGGGCTCGCCTCGGCCGCGATCGACGTCTCCGACGGCCTGCTCGCCGACGCCGGCCACATCGCCGAGCGCAGCGCGGTGGCGATCGCGCTGGAGCGCGAGCGGCTGCCGTTCTCGCCGCCGCTGGCGGCGCTCGCCGATCGCGACGACGCCTGCACGCTGCTGCTGACCGGCGGCGACGACTACGAGCTCTGTTTCACCGCGCCGCCGCGCCACGGCGCCGCGATCGCCGGCGCCGCGGCGGACCTCGGGCTCGCGTGCACGCGCATCGGCCGCGTGCTGGCGGGGCGCGGCGTGACGTGCGCGGGCTTCGTGCCGCGCG
The DNA here is from genome assembly GCA_964465455.1 of uncultured Klebsiella sp. Taxonomy (GTDB): domain Bacteria; phylum Pseudomonadota; class Gammaproteobacteria; order Pseudomonadales; family UBA5518; genus UBA5518. The sequence continues at coordinate 1,577 of CAYXJM010000467.1, read as the reverse complement.
CGGCCGGCTACCAGCACTTCGGCAGCGGCTGAGCCGGTGCGCGTCGCGCTGTGGCGGTGGTGGCTGTTCGCGCTAGCGTGGCTGCCGCTCGCCACCGCGACCGCGACCGCGGAGCCCGTGTACGTCAGCGCCGCGGCGCTGTTCGAGGGCCGCGCGCTGCTCAGCATCGACGGCAGCCAGCGGCTGCTGCGCGTGGGCGAAACCTCGCCCGAGGGCGTGACGTTGCTGAGTGCCAGCGCGCGCGAGGCGGTGATCGAGGTGGGCGGCCGGCGCCAGGCGCTGGCGCCGGGTCGCGCCGGCGGCGGGGGCTTCGCCCCGCCCGAGCGCAAGCGCGTCGCGATCCAGCGCGGCGAGCGGCACGCATACCACGTCGCGGGCACCGTGAACGGGCTGCAGGTGCGGTTCCTGGTCGACACCGGCGCCAATGTCGTTGCGATGAACAGCGCCGAGGCGCGCCGTCTCGGCATCGATTATCGCCTGCGCGGCACGCCGGGCGCGGTGCAGACCGCGAGCGGCGTCGTGCCGGCGTGGTCGGTGACGCTCGATCGCGTCGAGGTCGCGGGGATCGTGGTGCGCCACGTCGCCGCCTCGGTGATCGAGGGCGACTATCCCGCGCAGCTGCTGCTGGGAATGTCGTGGCTCGGGCGCGTTTCGATGCGCGAGGAGCACGGCGTGCTCTATCTCGAGGAGCGTTAGCCGCGCCCGATCCGGCCCGCGACGCGCCGGTGTGAGAAACGCGGCCCAGCTGGTAGAATCCCCGCCCTTCAAGCCGGCCGGAGCCGCCCGTGTCTGTCCGTTACATCGCATCGTCCCGCCTGCCGACACCCTGGGGCGTGTTCGACATGCACGGCTTCGAGGACATCGAGAACGAGAAGGAGCACGTGGTCCTGACCATGGGCGATGTCGGCAACGGCGAGCCCGTGCTGGCGCGCATCCACTCGGAATGCCTCACCGGCGACGCGCTGTTCAGCATGCGCTGCGACTGCGGCGCGCAGCTGCGCACGGCGCTGGAGCGCATCGCGCGCGAGGGGCGCGGGGCGCTGCTCTACCTGCGCCAGGAAGGGCGCGGCATCGGGCTGCTGAACAAGATCAAGGCCTACCACCTGCAGGACGAGGGCGCCGACACGGTCGAGGCCAACGAGGCGCTGGGCTTCGGGGCGGACATGCGCGACTACAGCATCTGCCGCACGATGCTGAAGCACCTGCGCATCACGGCGCTGCGGCTGATGACCAACAACCCGCGCAAGGTCGCGGCGCTGGAGGAAATGGGCATCAAGGTCGTGGAACAGATCTCGATCCGCACCGGGCAGAACCCGCACAACGTGCGCTACCTGGAAACCAAGGCCGGCAAGCTCGGTCACTGGATGGAAGAGGATCCGGGCGGCTGAATTTGCGGGTCCGGCCGTAGGTCCGGATTTATCCGGACGATTGTTCGGCTGAAGCCGAACCTACGTCGAACCTGCGCCGAACCTACGCCTGGCCTGCCGCGCCCCGGCGCGACGGCCGCATGGCCGTGAGGCGTTCGCGGATGGCGGCCTCGATGCCCTCGGCATCCAGCCCCGCGTCGTGCAGCATCT
>CAYXJM010000466.1:0-2638 GCA_964465455.1 uncultured Klebsiella sp. | reverse complement strand
GCGCGCGCGGCCTTCCCCGCCTGGCGCGCCCTGCCCGGCGACAAGCGCCGCGACCTGATGCTCCGCCTTGCCGCGCTGCTGGAGGCGGATGCCCAGAACCTCGTGCCCAGCCTCGTGTCCGAAAACGGCTCGATCCTGCTCAGTGCGGGGTACATGCCCCACGATGCGGCGCAGAAGTTCCGCTATTTCGGCGGCTGGGCCGACAAGATCGAGGGCCGCACCGTCGCTACCTGGGGCGGCCCGGCGCACGACTACGTGCAGTACGAGCCCTACGGCGTCGTGGGCGCGATCATCCCGTGGAACGGACCGCTGTTCGCGGCCACCATGGTGATGGCTCCCGCCCTGGCGGCGGGCAATTGCGTCGTGGTGAAATCGCCCGACCTTGCCCCGTACAGCGTGATGCGGCTGGTCGAGCTGATCCACGACGCCGGCTTCCCCGCGGGTGTGGTGAACCTCGTCACCGGCGGGGCCGATGTCGGCGCGGCGATGGTTTCCCATCCGGGCATCGACAAGATCCAGTTCGTCGGCTCGGGCGCGACCGCCAGGAAGGTGCTCGCGAGCGCAGCGCAGACGCTGAAGCCCTGCGGCCTCGAACTCGGCGGCAAGTCGGCGGTGATCGTCTTCGCCGACGCCGACCTGCAGCATGCCGCGAAGCGGGGGCTGACGGGCGCCGTCAGCGCCAACGGCCAGGGCTGCGTCAACGGCACGCGCCTGCTCGTCGAACGCGCGATCTACGAGCCGTACCTGCAGATGCTCTGCGCGATGGCAGCGCACATCAATGTCGGCGATCCGTTCGACCAGAAGACCACCATGGGACCGGTGATCTCCGAACCCGCCCTGCAGCGCATCCTCGGCATGGTCGATCGCGGCGTCGGCGAAGGCGCGCGCATCGTCGCCGGCGGTGCGCGGCTGCAAGGCGATCACGCCGCCGGCTATTTCCTGCCCGTCACCGTGCTCGCCGATGTCGCCAACGGCAGCGAACTGGCGCAGCACGAGGTCTTCGGACCGGTGCTGGCGGTCACGCCCTTCGACAGCGAGGACGAAGCCATCGCGCTGGCCAACGGCACCGATTACGGCCTCGGCGCCTATGTCCACACGCAGAACCTGCGCCGCGCCCACCACGTGGCCGGCCAGCTGCAGGCCGGGCAGATCCACGTCAACGGCGCGGGCGAGGCGATGACGCCCTGCGTGCCCTTCGGCGGCTGGAAGCAGAGCGGCTACGGGCGGCTCGGCGGCGAGCAGGGCCTGCGTGAGTTCCTCCAGACAAAAAACGTCTGGGTCAATCTCGCGCCGCCGGAGGCCGCGCGATGAGCCTGCTCGATCCCGCCCAACGCAGTGCCCGAGGCCAGGCCATCCAGGCCGAGGTGACCGGCGAGCAGCCTCCCCGTCCCGCCACGCTGCTCGATGAATCCTGGCGCGACTTCGTCTACGCCGAGGTGTGGAACCGCCCCGGCCTCGATCGCCGCTCGCGCTATCTCGTCTCGATGGCCTGCGCAGCCATGTCCAACGGCTCGGCCGCGATCCTGGACGGCTACGTGCGCGGCGCGCTGGCGGGCAAGGAACTGACGCTGGGCGAGCTGCGCGAAGCCGCGCTGCACCTGGCCGTCTATGGCGGCTGGTCGCGCGGCACGGAGCTCGACATGGCGATCACGCGCGTCGCCACCTCGCTCGGCCTCGCGCCCGTTGAGCTGGCGCCCATCCGTGCCGAGCCGTGGGACCCGGCCGTCCGCCACGCCGAGGGCGCGCAGCACTTCACCGACGTGATGACCTTCTCCGGCCCTCCGCCGGTCACGCCTTATTTCGATGCCGGCATCCTGAATTTCGTTTTTGCCGAGATGTGGTGCCGACCCGGCCTCGACCAGCGTTCGCGGCGCTGGATCACGCTGGTGGGCGTCGCGGAATCCGCGGCCGTGGTGCCGATCCGCTCGCACATCTATGCCGCCATGGCGAGCGGGGATTGCACGGCCGCGGAAATGCAGGAGTTCGTGCTGCAATACGCCGTCCACGCCGGCTGGCCCAAGGGTTCCGTCATCCAGGGCGCCGTGCTCGAGATGGCAAAGCGCGTGGCAGCCGGGCTGCCGTTCGAAGCCTGACAATTCCTGGGAGTGAGCATCTGCCATGCCGAAGACACCTGACATGAAAGGCAAGTCCGCGCTGGTCACCGGCGCGGCATCGGGACTCGGCCGGGCGAGCGCGATCCGGCTGGCCGCGGCGGGCGCGAACCTCTGCCTGGTCGACGTCGACGCCGCCGGGCTCGAAGCGACCGCGGGCCAGCTGGCGGGGAGCGGCGTCGACGTCCTGCTGCACGCGACCGACCTGTGCGAGCCGGACAACTGCCGTGCCGCCGTGCAGGCGGCCGTCGCGCGCTTCGGCAGGCTGGACGCGCTGTGCAACATTGCCGGGATCATCTTCCTGGCCGATTCGCACGCGATGCCCGCGGAACAATGGCACAGGACCATGGCCGTCAACCTGTCCGCGCCCTTCTTCCTGTCGCAGGCGGCGATCCCGCACCTGCTCGAGGCCAATGGCGCGATCGTCAACGTCGCCTCCTCTGCCGCCTTCATCGGCGAGGCCTACGCCGCGGCCTATTGCGCGACCAAGGCCGGGCTGGTGAACCTCACCAAGGCCATGGCCATGG
>CAYXJM010000465.1:0-2641 GCA_964465455.1 uncultured Klebsiella sp. | reverse complement strand
ATGCATCCCTTCGATCGGGCCGAGGAGCAATTCTGGGACGCGCTGTACGCCATCAACCTGCGCCACGTGTTCACGGTCTCGCAGGCCGCGCTGCCGCTGCTGCGCCGGCGCGCCCCGGGGTCCACGATCATCAACGTGTCCTCGATCGAGGCGTTCCGCGCGATCCCGATGTGCCCGGTGTATTCCGCCTTCAAGGCCGCCATCACCGGCTTCACGAAGAGCCTCGCCTGCATCCTCGGCCCGGAAGGCATCCGCGTGAACACGATCGCGCCCGAGACCACCGAGACCGAGCAGGTGAAGCCATCGGCCTACATCAAGCCGGAACTGCAGGAGAACATCGCGCGCTGGACGCCGCTCGGACGCTTCGGCGAACCGCGCGACATGGCCGGCTGCGCGGTCTTCCTCGCGAGCGAGCTCTCGAGCTGGGTCACGGGAACCACCGTGCACGCCGACGGCGGCGCGCTGGCGGCGGCGGGCTTCTACCGCACGCCGAAGGGCGCGTGGACCAACACGCCGATCGTGACCGGCGACGGCTTCGGATTCAGTTGAGGACTCCCCCATGCTGCAGGTGAACATCCACGGCCCCGACGACGTGCGTCTGGACCCCGCCCCGGAGCCCGTCGCCGGCGCCAACGACATCGTGCTGCGCACCGGCGCCTGCGGCATCTGCGGCAGCGACCTCACCTACATCGCCATGGGCGGCCTGCCGGCGGGCACCAGCCAGCCCGCGGTGATGGCGCTGGGGCACGAGTTCGCCGGCACCGTCGAGAAGGTCGGCCACGCGGTGAGGGGCATCGTGCCGGGGCAGCGCGTCGTGGTCGACCCGATGGCGGCGGACAACATCGGCAACGGCGGCCCCGAGGGAGCGTTCGCGCCGCGGCTGCTGGTGCGCAACGCCCGCCCCGGCGTGAACGTGCACGCGGTGCCGGCCGACATGCCCTTCGAGCGCGCGGCGCTGGTCGAACCGCTGGCGGTGGCGATGCACGCGGTGAACACGGCCGCGCCGCTCGCGAGCGACAAGGTCGTGGTCTACGGCGCCGGCTGCATCGGACTGGGCGCCGTGATCGCGCTGCGTCACAAGGGCGTCGACGAGATCGCCGTGGTCGACTTCTCCGACGAGCGACTGCGCCGCGCGCGCGAGCTCGGCGCCACCGTGACGATCAACCCGAAGCGCGACGACGTGCTGGCCCGCCTGCGCGAGGCCCACGGCAGCGGCGACATCTACGGCATCCCGACCGCGGGCAGCAACGTCTACATCGAGGCGGCCGGCGCGACCGCGGCCTTCGAGGAGATCGTGCGCATCGCGCCGGTCGGCGCGCGCGTGGTCGTCGTCAGCGTGCACAAGAAGCCCGCGGCGCTGGACCTGCAGGTGGTGCTGATGAAGGAGCTCGTGATCAAGGGCTCGATCGGGTACCCGCGCGAATTCCCCGAGGTGATCGGGATGCTGGAGGATCCGCGCATCGACGTCGGACCGGTGATCAGCCACCGCTATGCGCTGGGGGATTTCATGGCGGCGCTGCAGACCGCGCGCGACGCCGACGTCTCGGCGAAGGTGATGATCACCTTCGATGCCTGAATTCGTCCGGCCCGAGCCGGACCCACGGGGGTGGCAGCGATGACGTGCCCGCACTGCGAGGACATCGAGGCGATCAAGCGCCTCAAGGCGCGCTACTTCCGGCTGATGGACACCAAGCAGTGGGACGCGTGGCGCGAACTGTTCACGGAGGACTTCCGGGGCCTCTACCGCGGGCCGCACCCGGACATCAGCTACGGCAGCCGCGAGGAGTTCGTCGCGAGCAACCGCGAGATCCTCGCGCCGCTGGTGACCGTGCACCACGGACACATGCCGGAAATCGAGCTGACCGGCCCCGACAGCGCGACCGGCACCTGGGCGATGTACGACCGCGTCGAGATGCCCGGGAACCGCTTCGAGGGTTACGGCCACTACCACGACGAGTACCGCAAGGTCGACGGCGAGTGGAAGATCGCCGCCACCACGCTGACACGCCTGCGCATCGCGCCGCTGGCCGGCTGACATGGACTGGAGCGAAATCGCGCCGGCCGCCGCGACGCTGTTCCTCGTGATGGACCCGCTCGGCAACATGCCGGTGTTCAACGCCGTGCTGTCGAAGCTCGATCCGCGCCGCAGGAGCGCCGTGGTGGCGCGCGAGCTCGTGATCGCGCTGGTGATCCTGCTCGGGTTCCTGTTCGCCGGCAACGCGATCCTCGGCTTCCTGCAGCTCAGCCAGTCCTCGCTCAGCATCGCCGGCGGCGTGCTGCTGTTCATCATCTCGCTGCGCATGATCTTTCCCGAGGCCGCCGCCGACGAGGCGGGCGACGTCGAGGAACCGTTCATCGTGCCGCTCGCGGTGCCGCTGACCGCGGGGCCGTCGACGATCGCTTTCGTGCTGCTGCTCAGTTCGAGCCGGCCCGACAGGTTGCTCGACTGGAGCCTCGCGCTGGTGCTGGCCTGGGCCGCGGCGACGCTGCTGCTGGTGGCCTCACCCCACCTGCTGCAGCTGATCGGTTCGCGCGGCTCGCGCGCACTCGAGCGCCTGATGGGGATGATCCTCGTCGTGCTCGCGACGCAGATGCTGCTGAACGGCATCCGCGACTTCGTGCAGAGCCTCTAGAGCGTGTC
>CAYXJM010000464.1:0-2641 GCA_964465455.1 uncultured Klebsiella sp. | reverse complement strand
TCTGGGGCGTCTCCTCGGGCGGCTGGTGGATGGGCGAGATGTCGGCGCTGTTCCTGGGTGCCGCGATCGTCTGCGGCCTGATCGCGCGCATGAGCGAAAAGGACCTGACCGGCACCTTCGTCGACGGCGCGCGCGACCTGCTCGGCGTCGCGCTGATCATCGGGGTGGCGCGTGGCATCGTCGTCGTGATGGACGACGGCAAGATCACGGACACGATCCTGCACTGGGCGGCGGGCAGTCTCGGCAACCTGTCCTCGGTGGTGTTCATCAACGTGATGTTCTGGATCGAGGTGCTGCTGTCCTTCTTCGTGCCATCTTCCTCGGGCCTCGCGGTGCTGTCGATGCCGATCATGGCCCCGCTGGCCGAGTTCGCGAACACCCAGCGGCACCTGATCGTCACCGCCTACCAGTCGGCCAACGGCCTGGTGAACCTGATCAACCCGACCTTTGCCGTCGTGATGGGCGGGCTCGCCATCGGGCGCGTCGGCTACGACCGCTGGCTGAAGTTCACCGCGCCGCTGCTGCTGATCCTGGTGGTGATCATCAGCGTCGTGCTCAGCCTCGGAGCCATGTGAGGCACGGCGGCAGGTCGCCTCGGGAGGCGGCGGGCCACGAAGAAGACCGCGCGCGTTGCTTGCCATGTCAGGCAGCGCGCGGGAGTGTATCCAAAAGGAGTCTGCGGATCATGAAGACCAAAGCGTGCAGCGCCGCCGTTCGCGGCGCACTCGTACTCGCAGCCGGACTGGCCAGCGCATCGGCACTCGCTGGCTACGACGTCTACAGCAGCGGCGACGCCAAGCTCACCTTCAACCTCGATGCCGCCGCGGCCGGCTTCGCCAACCAGGACTCCTGGTTCGGTGATTCGGAGGAATTCCTCGGCGAGGACACCGACAACTGGGGCGAGTTCGGCGTCGAGCCGCGCTTCTCGCTGGAGGCTCCCGTCGCCGGCGGCACGGTGTTCGGCCAGTTGAGCGGCGTCTACACGACGACCTGGGAAGACGACGCCTCGGGCCTCACGATCGGCGAGGACCCGGACCACTTCAACGTCGAGCAGGGCCACCTCGGCTGGAAGGTCGACAACCTGTTCGACGGCCTCGAGAACGACAGCTTCTCGATCAGCGCCGGCCGGCAGGACTACAAGATCGGCAGCGGCATGCTGATCGCCGACGGCGGCAGCGACGGCGGCTACCTGGGTGGCTGGTACCTCGGCATGCGCAAGGCCTTCAAGGAATCGGTGATCGCGAGCCTGAAGAGCGACGAGCTGCTGCTCGAGGGCTTCCGCGTGAAGAACCGCCCGCGCCGCGGCGGCACCGAGGGCGAGGCGTACGGCGCGAACGGCGAGTACACCTTCTTCGGCACCACGAAGCTCGGCGCGAGCTACATCAAGGTCGACCCCAACGAGCTGCCGGGCTACGACGAGCTCGACGTCTACGACGGCCGCCTGGACTGGACGCCCGGCGGCGCGGTCGAGGGGCTCTTCTTCAGCGGCGAGTTCGCGCACGAGGACAGCGAGCAGATCGACGCCGACGGCTGGTTCGCGGAACTGGGCTACCAGACGAAGGAACTGTGCTGGTCGCCGACGTTCAGCTACCGGTACGCGCACTTCGACGGTGACAAGCTCGACACCCCCGAGGACGAGCAGTTCCGCGAGATCGCCTACGGCTATACCGACTACGGCTCGTGGTACCAGGGCGAGATCACCGGGAACTACCCGCTCGCCAACGGCAACCTGAACAGCCACCGCCTGCGCATCAAGGCCACGCCGAACGACAAGGTGACGCTGAACCTGATGTACTACGACTTCACGCTCGACGAGCAGCACGTGTGGGGTGATCCGGTCAGCAGTGACGACTGGGGCCAGGAAGTCGACTTCACGGTGGACTGGGCGGCAACCGACCGCGTCTACGTGATCGGCGTGCTGGGCACCCTGTTCCCGGGCAAGGCCGCCGAGGAGTGGGTCGGCAACGACAAGGACTGGATCTATTCGATGCTGTATGTGTCTTATGCGTATTGATGCCGTGTTGTCGGCATGAATGCCGACCCACGGGACCGTGATTCAACTGACGATTCGGGGAGGACAAATGGGTAGATTCGGCGTGCATTCGGAGGTGGGCAAGCTGCGCACCGTGATGGTCTGCCGCCCGGGGCTCGCGCACCAGCGCCTGACGCCCGGCAACTGCCACGACCTGCTGTTCGACGACGTGATCTGGGTGCACGAGGCGCAGAAGGACCACTACGACTTCGTGCTGAAGATGCAGGAGCGCGGCGTCGAGGTGCTGGACCTGCACGAGATGCTCGCGGCGACGATGGACGTGCCGGAGGGGCGCAAGTTCGTGCTCGATCGGCGCATCACGCCGAACTCGGTGGGCCCGATCACCGCCGACGCCATCCGCCCCTGGCTGAACGAACTGCCGGGCAAGCAGCTCGCGGAACTGCTGATCGGCGGCATCGCGATCTCCGACCTGCCGGACAACGGCATGAAGAACTTCATGGTCGAGGCCTTCGGCGCCACCGAGTTCCTGTTGCCGCCGATCCCGAACACGCTGTTCCAGCGCGACCCCTCGTGCTGGATCTACAACGGCGTGACCGTGAACCCGATGTACTGGCCGGCGCGCAAGCCCGAGACGCTGCTGCAGCGCGC
>CAYXJM010000463.1:0-2646 GCA_964465455.1 uncultured Klebsiella sp. | reverse complement strand
TGATCATGAACGAGGAGTCGCGCAAGCTGTTCCGCACGCGCTCGCGCGTGATCGACGCGCTGCGCGACTACCTCACGGACCGCGACTTCCTCGAGGTCGAGACGCCGGCGATGCAGGTGATTCCCGGCGGCGCGACCGCGCGGCCCTTCGTGACCTTCCACAACGCGCTCGACCTCGAGATGTACCTGCGCATCGCGCCGGAGCTCTACCTGAAGCGCCTCGTGGTCGGCGGCTTCGAGCGCGTGTTCGAGGTGGCGCGCAACTTCCGCAACGAGGGCCTGTCGACGCGCCACAACCCCGAGTTCACGATGATCGAGTTCTACATGGCCTACGCGGACTACCGCGACGCCATGGACATCACGGAGGGGATGCTGCGCGAGGCGGCGCGGCGCGGCACCGGCGGCACGCTGGTCGACTACCAGGGCGAGCAGTACGACCTCGGCCAGCCCTTCGCGCGCATGAGCGTGTTCGACTCGATCCTGCACTTCAACCCGACGCTCACGGCCGACGACATCGCCTCGCGCGAGCGCGCGCGCAGTGTCGCCGAGCACCTCGGCATCGAGGTGAAACCCTCGTACGGGCTCGGCAAGATCCAGATCGAGATCTTCGAGAAGACCGTGGAGCAACGGCTGCGCCAGCCCACCTTCATCACGGGCTACCCGACCGAGGTCTCGCCGCTCGCGCGCCGCAACGACAACGATCCCTTCATCACCGACCGCTTCGAGCTCTTCATCGGCGGGCGCGAGCTCGCCAACGGCTTCTCCGAGCTGAACGACCCCGAGGACCAGGCGGCGCGCTTCCGCGAGCAGGTGGCGATGAAGGAGGGCGGCGACAACGAGGCGATGCACTTCGACACCGACTACATCACCGCGCTCGAGTACGGCATGCCGCCGACCGCGGGCGTGGGCATCGGGGTCGACCGCCTCGTGATGCTGCTCACCGACTCGGCCTCGATCCGCGACGTGCTGCTGTTCCCGCACATGCGGCCGCTGCTCTGATGCAACCGTCCGTGCCGCGCCGACTGCCGCGCGCGCTGCCGCCCGCGGCGCTGCTGGCGCTCGTGCTCGCCGGCTGCCAGGGCGTGCCGCCGGAGCCCCCCGCCCCCGAGCCGGCGCCCGTCGCCCGGCCCGCCGCGGCGCCCGCGACGCTGCCGGACGCCGTTCCGGAGCAGGTGGCCGAGGACTACGAGATGGCCCTGCGCCAGGCGGCGACCGCGTGGGAGCGCGGCGACCACAAGTCGGCCCTGCTCTTCTACGAGCGCGTGCTGGGACGCGCCGCGGAGCCGCGCGAGCAGGTGCGCGCGCTGATCGGCATGGCCACGCTGCGGTTGATGCCCGCGTCGAAGGTCGAGGATGCCGCGGCCGCCGGCGTGGTGATGCGCGAACTGGACCGGCGCCTCGCGGGGAGCGATCTGCGCCACGAGTTCTTCGCGCAGGTCGAACTGCTGCGGCTGCTGCAGGCGCACGCGGGCGAGATGCAGGCACTGCGTGAAACGAACCGCAAGCTTTCCGCGGACCTCGCCGCGAAGAACGAGCTGGTGCGCCAGCTGCGCGCGCTGAGCGTGGGGGCGGACTGAGGCGAAGGGCGCGGCGTCAGTCGACGATCGCGATGGGCTCGCGCACCGGCACCGTCGCTCCCTCCGGCACCAACAGCTCGCGCACCGTACCGCCGACGGGCGATTCGAGCTCCTCCACGGCCTTGGCGGTCTCCAGCTCCGCGATCGCCTCGCCTTCGGCAATGGGCTCGCCGGGCCGCTTCAGCCAGCGCAGCACGGCGGCCTCGGTGATGCCCATGCCCCACTGCGGCATGCGGATGGTCGTGCTCACAGGATCCTCCTGGCCGCGGCCGCGATGCGCTCTGCCGACGGATAGAGCGGCTTTTCCAGCGCCGGCGCGAAGGGGATGTTCACGTCGGGCGTCGTGACGCGCTGGATGGGGCGGCGCAGTGACTCGAAGCCGTCCTCGGCGACGATCGCGGCGATCTCGGCCGCCGCGCCGCAGGTGCGGTGCGCGTAGTCGGCGACGACGAGCCGGCCGGTCTTCGCGACCGAGCGCAGGATCGTCTCGCGGTCCAGCGGCACCAGCGTGCGCACGTCGATCACCTCGACGGCGATGCCGTCCTGCGCCAGGCTGTCGGCGGCCGCGAGGGCGTGCGGCAGGCAGCCGGCCACCGAGACGATCGTGAGGTCGCCGCCTGTGCGCTTGACGTCGGCGACGCCGATCGGGACCACGAAGTCGGGATCGGCCGGGCAGGGGCCGCGCCGGAACCAGAGGTCGTTGTCCTCGAAGACCATCACCGGGTCGTCGTCGCGGATTGCCGCCTTCAGCAGACCCTTCATGTCCGCGGGCGTCGCCGGCGCGACGACCTTCAGCCCCGGCGCGTTCATGAACATCGGGTAGGGGCGGTCGGAGTGCTGCGCGGCGTTGGAACCGTTGTGCCACATCGAGGCGCGGAAGACGACCGGGATGCGCGCGCGACCGCCGGTCATGTAGTGCAGCTTCGCCGCCTGGTTGATGATCTGGTCCGAGGCGAGATAGGCGAAGCTCGCGATCGTGAGGTCGACGATCGGCCGCAGTCCGGTCATCGCCGCGCCCACCGCGACGCCGCAGAAGCTGTTCTCGGAAATCGGCGTGCTGCGCAGGCGCT
>CAYXJM010000462.1:0-2654 GCA_964465455.1 uncultured Klebsiella sp. | reverse complement strand
GCTGCTTCAGCAGGTTCAGCAGCAGGTCCAGCTTGCGATCGGCCTCGACCAGGTAAACGATCTGGTCGATGTCCTTCGAGGCTACGCTCTGGGCGTCGATCTCGACGCGCACCGGGTTGTGGGTCCATTCGGCCGACAGGCGCACGACCTCCTCGGTGAACGTGGCGCTGAAGAACATCGTCTGGCGGTGCGACTTCGGCGGCGTCTGGCGCACGATGCGCCGCACCTGCGGGATGAAGCCCATGTCGAGCATGCGGTCGGCTTCGTCGATCACCAGCATCTCGATGCGGTCGAGATGGACCTGGCGCTGGCTGTGAAAATCCATCAGCCGCCCTGGCGTGGCAACCAGGATGTCGACCAGCTTGCGCTCGAGCTGCTGGCGCTGGCGGTCGTAGTCCACGCCGCCGATCAGGGTGACGATGTGCATGTCGGTGTGGCGCGCCAGTTCCTCGGCGTCCTTGCCGATCTGCAGCACCAGCTCGCGCGTGGGCGCGATCACCAGCGCACGCGGCTCTCCGATATAGCGCGGCTCATCCGGCGGATTGCGCAGCAGGTCGGCCATGATGGTCAACAGGAAGGCCGCCGTCTTGCCGGTACCGGTCTGCGCCTTGCCGATGCAGTCGTGCCCGAGCAGCGTGTACGGCAGCACTTCCTGCTGGATCGGCGTGCAGCGTTCGAAGCCCAGATCGTCGACCGCGCGCAGCAGCGGCTCGGGGAGCCCGAGCTCGCGGAAGGTCACGGTGGGGCGAGGCGCTGCCACGGCGGCGGCGTCGGTCTGGTCCTGCATTCGGCATGTCCGTTGGTGATCAAGCCGGGGAGCTTAACGGCTGGCCGCGGCACCCGCAATTGCACGGCGGGCGCGATCCTCCTTATTACCGCTGGCGGCCTGCGCTGCATGGCAATAGAATCGGGAGGCGCCCGAACCGCGCCACGGGCAGCGACGACAACCGGCGGGAGACTGCAAGGCTGCACGACACATGACGCTCGTTCCCGCACGCCACGTGCCGCGCGTACTGCTCGCCTGTGATGATCCGCTGGAGTCACAGCTGCTGCGCAGCCTGCTGCGCGCGCTCCCCGGCCCGCGTCCCGAGGTGATCGTCGCCGAGCCCGACACGCCGGCTTGGGCGGCGGCGCTGACGCAGGCCGACTGCTGCTTTCTCTCCTTCTCCTGTCCCCTGCCGCTCGCCGAGCTGCTCGAGCGCGTGCGTGCCGCCGCCCCGCGCCTGCGCCTGATCGGCGTGCTGAGCGCGCAGTCGCGCTTCGGCGACCGCGCCGAACTGGTGCAGGCGCTGCGCGCCGGGTTGTCCGACGCGGTCGTGCTGGAAGAGCTTTCGGCCAGTGCGCTCGCCGCGCTGGTGCAGGGTCATGCGCCGCACGCGGCGGGCCGGAGCAGGACGCCCGCCGCCGTGCCGTCGCCGGCAGTGCCGCTGCCCGCCACGGCGGCCGTGCCGCGCCCGGACGCCGGCGGGGCGTTCGGCGGCAGCTGGCGCATCGCGCTGGCGGAGCAGCGCGCCAACTTCGACGCCGGCACGCTGGAACGGCTGGGCTACGACCCCGCCGCGATCGGCAGCGGCCTCGGCGACTGGAAGGCCCTGATCCACGCCGACGACATCGACCGCCTGGTCGGCGAAGTGCACGGCGTGCTGAACGGCTCGGCGCCGCCGCACCCCCTGACCTACCGGCTGCGCGAGCACGATGGCGGCTGGCTGCCCGTGGTGTCCGACGACATCGCCGTCGAACTCGACGAGCTCGGCTCGCCGCGCGCCATCAGCGGACGCTTCTACCAGAGCGGCGCGCCGGAGACCCACGCCGCGCCGGCCGGGACCGTGCCGGCGGCAGCCGCGGCCGGGGAATCCACGGCCGGGCTGCTCGACGGGCTCGACACCGCGGTGCTGCGGCTGCAGCGCGACGGCGCGGGCGCATTCCGCGTGGCGTGGTGCAACGCCGCCGCCGGCGCGCTCGAGCAGCGCGAGCCGGCAGCGCTCGTCGGGCTGCGTCCGCGCGAGTTCAGCCCGGCGTTCGACGGCTTCGATCTCGAGGAGGCCCTCGCGCGCGTCCACCAGACCGGCATCGCGGAGGCGCGCGAGGTGATGGCGCTCGACCGCGGCGAGCAGCCGCACTGGCGCAGCTATCGCATCGGCCGCCTGCCGGCGGGCGACGTGCTGGTCGAGGCAAGCGACGTCAGCGAGGCCGTGGGCGCGCGGGTGTCGCGCCGCGTGCAGGACGAGATGGCGCAGTACATCGTGCGCGCCTTCCCGCTCACCGCGCTGCTGGTGGACGAGCAGGGCCGCGTGGTGCAGGGAATCGCCGCGGCAGGCGGCGCGCTCGGCGACGACGCGGCGAGCCTCGAGGACCGGACGCTGGCCGAGCTCCTCGGCGCGGAGGCCGGCGCGCAGTGCCGGCTGCAGATCCAGAAGACGCTGAACACCGGCCGCATCGCGAGCGGCGTGTATCCCGTCGACGGCGCCGCCGGCAAGCAATGGCTGGAGTGCCGCTCGGCGGCCCTGCGCGGGCGGCCCGGCATGCCGCAGCGCGCGCTGCTGATCGTGCAGGACGACACCGAGCACGTGCGCGAGCTCGCGGACGCCCGCCTCGCGCGCGACCAGGTGCGCGCCGCGATCCACCACGTGCCGGTCCCGCTGTTCCTGAAGGAC
>CAYXJM010000461.1:0-2655 GCA_964465455.1 uncultured Klebsiella sp. | reverse complement strand
GAGCGGACGGGACTCGAACCCGCGACCCCCGGCGTGACAGGCCGGTATTCTAACCGACTGAACTACCGCTCCTGGAACTCGCTCGCCGCGTGGTGGGTGGTAACGGGATCGAACCGCTGACCCCCTGCTTGTAAGGCAGGTGCTCTACCAGCTGAGCTAACCACCCCCTTGGGCGAGACGCGCATTCTACAGATTTGAACTTTGATGTCAAAAAGAAATTAAAAATTTTCCGTGAGGCATTTATTCCGCGCAGCAGGCTGCGGCGACTGCCCATTTCCGGGCACCGATCACCGTGCCGCGGGCCACGGCGCACTCCATTTCCGCCACAGTCAAGACGCCGCTGGCTTCGCCTTTATCAACACGCGACGGCTCATGCCGCGCGCACAAGCTATTGCAATGCAAAGTGAGCGCATCGCGTCACAAATAGATCGCAACTTAATGATTTTAAATACTTTAATAATTAGTACACTTTTTGATCGGCCTACCCGTACCCGCATGAAAGGCCGCGCGCAGCCCGGCACCGACACGTTGTGCACCGTTTTATCCACAGAATCTGTGTACAACTCGCGGGTCCCGCCGGCGCGCCCGGTTTGCCGCGGCACGCCGCCGTCGCGGCCACCCTTCCCGCTCAGGGCGAAGAGGCGGCCGGTTCCGCGAGGCGACGCTCGCGTTCCTCAGCACTGATATGGCGCACGTCCTCGCCGTGGACCATGTAGATCACGTACTCGGCGATGTTCTTGGCGTGATCGCCGATGCGCTCCAGCGCGCGGGCCGTCCAGGCGAGTTGCAGTGCCGAGGAGGTGGTGCGCGGATCCTCCATGATGTAGGTGAGCAGCTGGCGCATGCTGCCCTGGTACTCACGATTGACCTCGGCGTCGGCCTGCACGACCTGCAGCGCCAGGGCCACGTCCAGTGCGCTGAAAGCCTCGATCGCCCTGGCCGTGTTCGTGCGCGCGAGTCGCGCGAGGTGGAGCAGCGCGGCGTGCGGGCGCCGTGCACTGCTCGCGTCGGAATCCAGCACCGCGCGCGCGACGTGTCCGACCTGGTCGCCGATGCGCTCGAGGTCGGTGACGGTCTTGATCACCGCGAAGATGAGGCGCAGGTCGCCGGCGGCCGGTTGGCGGCGGACCAGGATGCGCTGGCACTCCTTGTCGAGGTGCACCTCGAGGGTGTTGACCTCGACGTCGCGCCGCACCACGCGCGTGGCCAGCTCGACGTCGTTCGCCTCGAGCGCGGCGATGCCGTCGTCGAGCTGCTCGAGCACCAGTTGCCCCATGGCCAGCACGCCGCGGTGCAGGTTCTCGAGGTCCTCGTTGTACTGCTGCACCGTGTGCTGCGCGATGTCGTCCTTGCCCATGACCATGATGCGGCTCCCCCGTGATCAGCCGAACCGGCCCGTGATGTAGTCTTCGGTCTGCTTGTTCTTCGGGTTGGTGAACACCACGTTGGTGTCGCCGAACTCGATCAGCTCGCCCAGGTACATGAACGCCGTGTAGTCCGACACGCGCGCGGCCTGCTGCATGTTGTGCGTGACGATCAGGATCGAGACCTTCTCCTTCAGGCGGTTGATCAGGTCCTCGATGTTCGCCGTCGCGTTCGGGTCCAGCGCCGACGTGGGCTCGTCGAACAGCAGCAGCTCGGGGTCCGTGGCCAGCGCGCGCGCGATGCACAGCCGCTGCTGCTGACCGCCGGAGAGGTTGAAGGCCATGTCGTTCAGCCGGTTGCCCACCTCGTCCCAAAGCGAGGCGTCGCGCAGCGCCGCCTCGACCTTGTCGGCGATCGCGCTCCTGCTGCGCTCACCGCGCACGCGCAGTCCGTAGGCCACGTTCTCGAAGATCGACTTGGGGAACGGGTTCGGCTTCTGGAACACCATGCCGATGCGCATGCGCACCTCGATCGGGTCCACCGAGCGGTCGAGGATGTTCACGCCGTCGGGCTGGAACACGATCTCGCCGGCGTAGCGGTGCCGCACCTCGCCGAGGTCGTGCATGCGGTTGAAGCAGCGCAGGAAGGTCGACTTGCCGCAGCCCGAGGGGCCGATCAGTGCCGTGACCTTGCGCTCGCGGATCGGCATGTTGATCTTCTTCAACGCCTGCGCATTGCCGCCGTAGAAGAAATCCAGGTCGCGCGCCTCGGCCTTCAGCGCGTGCGCCGGCGCCGTGCCGACGGGTGCTGCGGCAGCGGACGAGGGAGCGGGAATCGATGCGGCCATCATGTTCATGTCCATCTCTCTCACCATTTGATCCGTTTCCTGTAGCGCAGCCGCAGCCAGATCGCGGCGCCGTTCATCACCAGCGTCATCACGACCAGCACGATGCCCGCCGCGGCGGCGTTCTCCTGGAACGCCGCCTGCGGACGCGACATCCAGTTGAACATCTGGATCGGCATGACCGTGAACGGCGACTTCAGCCACTCAAAGGACACGAAGGGGAACTGCGTGCTGATCGGCGACTCGGGCAGGAACGCGATGAAGGTCAGCGCGCCGATCGTGATGATGGGCGCCGTCTCGCCGATGGCGCGCGCGAGCCCGATGATCACGCCGGTCAGGATGCCGCCGGTGGAATACGGGACGATGTGGTCGCGCACCATCTGCCAGCGCGTCGCGCCGAGCGCGTAGGCGCCCTCGCGGATGCTGGACGGAATGGCGCGGATCGC
>CAYXJM010000460.1:0-2657 GCA_964465455.1 uncultured Klebsiella sp. | reverse complement strand
CCGGATCGATCAGCACCTTGCAGTGCGGCGAGGCCGCGCGCAGCGACTCGAAGACTTGCGGCAACTCGGCGAACCCGACCGTGCCGGTGTGCATCGGCTCCGGTTTCGCCTCGCCGCGCGCCATCGCGTCGATGACCGCCTCGAAGTTGCGCTCCGTGTAGCACTGGCTGAACTGGATCGTCACTTCCTTCAGCAGGCCGGCGAGCGGGTTGAAGGTGTCGTCGAGCAGGCACACGCCGGCCACCACGATGCGCCCGCGGATGCCGGCCACGTCCACCGCGTGGCGCAGCAGGCCGGGATTGCCCACGCACTCGAACACGACCTGCGGGCGGCACCCGGCGTGGGCGAAGAAGCGTCCGGCCACGTCCTCCGCCGCGGGGTCGATCACCGCCGTCGCGCCCAGCGCGAGCGCGCGCTCGCGCCGCGCCGCGAAGCGCTCGCTGACCACGATGTGGCGCGCGCCGGCGAGGCGCGCGAACAGCACCACGCCGGCGCCGATGGGGCCGGCACCGATCACCAGCACCGAGGCGCCCGGACCGAGCGCCGCCATCTCCACCGCGTGGTGCGAGACCGCCAGCGGCTCGACCATCGCGCCCTGCGCGAAGGGCACGCCGGCCGGCAGGCGCTGCAGCATGCTCGCGCGCGAGGCCACGTACTCGGCGTAGGCGCCCTGCACCAGCAGCGTGGTGCCGGTGAAGATGTTGTCCGGGCACAGACCGGGCAGGCCCCCGGTGCAGGCCTCGCACTGCTGGCAGGACGTGATCGGCAGCGCGGTGACGCGCTCGCCCACCTTCCAGTCGCCGCGCACCGCGGCGCCGATCTCCGCGATGGTGCCCGCGAACTCGTGGCCGAGGATCGTGCCGTCCGGCGCCGCGCCGTACTCGGTGACGTGCAGGTCCGAGCCGCAGATGCCCGAGCGCTCGACCTCGATGATCACCTGGTCGGGGGCGGGGCGCGGGTCGGGCACGTTCTCGATGGCGAGGGGCCGGCCGGCGGCGTGGAATATCGCGGCGCGCATGGGCTCACTCCTGTTCGCTGACGTGGAAGCGGTGCAGCACGCGATGGAAGACGGGCGTCAGCACCAGGGCCGTGCTCACCACGAACACCATGCCGGCGTAGAGCGCGAACAGGCCCGCGAAGAGCTTGCCGCCGGCGGTCGCCAGCGGATTCACCGGCCCCATGCCGCCGAGGAGCATCGCGGTGTTCAGGAACGCGTCGATCCACGCCATGCGCTCGGTGGCGACGTAGCCGAGCATGCCGAGGCCGAGCGAGAAGGCGAGGATGCCGACGGTCGCGCAGAGGTGGACCGCGATGCGCCGGTAGAAGGCCGCGCGCGGCAGGAGGGGCTCGTGCTTCGCTTCGTACATCGGTCGGCCTCGCTGGACTCCGGGCTGCCCGCGACGGGGGCCGCGCTCAGGCGCGCTGCCGCACCGCGATCCCGCCGCGGCGCAGGAATTCTTCCACCGTGGCGCGCACGCGCCGCGATTCCTCCATGCGCGCCACGTCGGCGAGCAGCTGCCCGGCCTCGGCGCGCGAGAACTTCCTGAGCGTCGCCTTCACGCGCGCGAGGTTGGTCGCGCTCATCGACAGCATGTCGTAGCCCATCGCCACCAGCAGCAGCGCGGCGCCGGGATCGCCGGCGAGCTCGCCGCAGATGCTGACGGGGCGGCCGAAGTCGTGCGCGGCGCGCACGACCGCCTGCAGCGCCTGCAGCACGGCGGGGTGAAAGGCGTGGTAGAGCGCGGCGACGCGCGCGTTGTTGCGATCGACCGCCAGCAGGTACTGCGTGAGGTCGTTGCTTCCCACCGAGAGGAAGTCCACGCGCCGGGCGAGGTCGCCGGCCTGGTACACGGCCGCCGGCACCTCGACCATCACGCCCACCTGCGGCGTCGCGATCGTCCAGCCTTCCTCGCGGAGCTCCTCGCGCGCGCGCGTCAGCAGCGCGAGCGCCTCGTCGAGCTCCTGCGTGTTGCTGATCATCGGCAGCATGATGCGCAGGTTGTCGAGGCCCGCGCTCGCCTTCAGCATCGCGCGCACCTGCGCGAGGAAGATCTCCGGGTGGTCCAGCGTCACGCGGATGCCGCGCCAGCCGAGGAAGGGGTTCTCCTCGCGGATAGGGAAATACGGCAGCGCCTTGTCGCCGCCCACGTCGAGCGTACGCATCGTGACCGGGCGCGGCGCGAAGGTCTCGAGCTGCTCGCGGTAGATCGCGCGCTGCTCCTCCTCGGTGGGGAAGCGCTCGCGCATCAGGAACGGGATCTCGGTGCGGTACAGGCCGACACCCTCGGCGCCGCGCCCGAGCGAGCGCATCAGCTCGGAGTTGAGTCCCGTGTTGACCAGCAGCTTCACGGCGTGCCCGTCGGTCATCACGCAGGGCAGGTCGATGCAGCTCTCCATCTGCCGCAGGTCCGCGCGCTCGGCCTCCATCGCCTCGACATACTGCTGGCGCAGCTCCGGCGCCGGATCCACCAGCACGCGCCCGTCGTGGCCGTCGACCACGATGTCGGCGCCGTCGATCTCGGCGAAGGGCAGGTCGACCACGCCCATCACGGTGGGCACGCCCATGGCGCGCGCCAGGATCGCGGCGTGCGAGTTGCCCGAGCCCGAGACCGACACGATGCCGGCGAGTCGCGCCTCGGGCACCTCGGCGAGCAGCG
>CAYXJM010000459.1:0-2661 GCA_964465455.1 uncultured Klebsiella sp. | reverse complement strand
GCGCCGGCGCGGCGGTGCGCGCGTCCGCCGCCTGCGCCGGGCGGAACGCGAGCATGCGCAGCAGCGCCATCTCGAGCCCGCTGCGCGCATCGGGCGCGTACGGCAGGTCGCGACGGCACATCAATCCGATCTGGTAATAGAGCTGGACGTCGGCCGGCGACGCGAGCGCGGCCCAGTGCGCGAAGCGCTCGCGCTCGGCATGCATGGAATCGAGCGTGGCCGGTACCGTCTGCGCCAGCGCCACGCGGTGCACGACCGCGAGCAGTTCGGCGAGCGCGCGCTCGAAGTCCGCTCCGTGCGCGGCCATGTCCGCGACGACCGCGAGCACCTTCTCGGCCGAAGCCTGCAGCAGCGCCTCGACCAGCGCGCGCAACAGCTCGCGCTCGACGTAGCCCAGCATCTCGGTCACGGTGGCCGTGGCAACGCTGCCGCCGCCGTGCGCGATCGCCTGGTCGGTGAGGCTCAGCGCGTCGCGCATGCTGCCTTCGGCCGCCACCGCGAGCTCCCACAGCGCGGGCTCCTCGAAGTCGATGCGCTCTTCGCGCAGCACGTGCGCGAGGTGCGCCGAGATCTGCTCCGGGCTCAGGTTCTTCAGGTGCAACTGCAGGCAGCGCGAGAGCACCGTCGCGGGGAGCTTCTGCGGATCCGTGGTGGCCAGCAGGAACTTGACGTGCGGTGGCGGCTCCTCGAGCGTCTTCAGCAACGCATTGAACGAATGCGTGGAGAGCATGTGCACTTCGTCGATCAGGTAGACCTTGAAGCGCCCGCGTGCCGGCGCGTACTGGACGTTCTCCAGCAGGTCGCGCGTGTCCTCGACCTTGGTGCGCGAGGCTGCGTCGATCTCGAGCAGGTCGACGAAGCGGCCCTCGGCGATCTCGCGGCAGGCCGCGCACTCGCCGCAGGGCGACGCGGAGACGCCCTGCTCGCAGTTGAGGCACTTGGCGATCAGCCGCGCCAGCGTGGTCTTGCCCACGCCGCGGGTTCCCGTGAGCAGGTAGGCGTGGTGCAGCCGGTTGCGCTCGAGCGCATTGACCAGTGCCCGCAACACGTGTTCCTGACCGACCATCTGCGCGAAGGTCTGCGGGCGCCAGCGTCGCGCGAGTACCTGGTATGACATTGCGACCTGAGGGTCCTGGATTGCGTGGAGGGGACGGGATTATACCCGCCCCCTCCGCTGAGGGTGGCAGCCCCGGCCAGCCACACCCCGGCACACGCGTCAACGACTACCGTTGCTCCCTTCCGGGCCTGGCGGGGTTCATCGTCCAGCGTTGCGAGGGGACCGACCGGGGCCACCATTGACAGGGAGCCGCCATGCGAACGAGCGCGGCATTATGCGCGAAGCCCCCCCCTGCGGCAAGGCCGGCGAAGGCCTGCGCGCGGCCGCCGCAAGGCCCTTCGGGAAGGCGGGAGAATGTGCTTGACATTTGAATTTCCAAATGGAAAGAATGCGGCGCCTCGCGCCAGGAGCCCACAGCCGCGCACTGTCCAACGCACCCGCGGCTGCGGCAGAGACGCCCGATAACAGAGGTCCCGGATGCCGCCATTGCCTCTCGTCGAAGCCGACAAACGCGTTCTGAAAGAGGACTACTGCAATTACGACCTGATCGCCCGCTTCTGGAACGACGAGTACCGCGGACGCGTGTGGAAGAACAAGGAACGCGTCGCCGATTACGAGGGCGCCGACCTCGAGGAGATCATGGATGCGCTGCGCGCCATCGTCGACGAGATACAGCAGGAAAAGCGCAAGCGCCGCGGCAAGAAGAAACCCGTTGCGCGCGAGATAGCCGACGCGATCGTCGGCGTGGAACCGAAGCTGTCGCGGGCGCAGAAGATGATGCTCGCGGTCCACGCCAAGTCCCCCGGCCAGCGCCTGAACGTGCGCGCCATCGGCCGCGTCGGCGATTACGCCACGGCCGAGGTCGCGTTCGCGGAGTACGCCGACTTCGCGCGTCGCGTGTGCGACGAACTGGCCTACAGCCCGGGCAGCCGCAAGAAGGACCATTACCCCGGCACGGCGCTCTTCTTCGAAGAGGACATCACGGTCGGCTCCGTGACCGCCGACACCGTGCTGACCCTGCGCCCGGAGATCACCAGGGCGCTGGAAATCCTCAAGTGGTGAGCGACCCCGCCACGCGCTGAGCGCTCAGGCGGATCCCGGCAGCCAACGCAGGCGCAGCGCGGCGGCACCGGGCGGCGCGGCGAAACCCTCGCA
Source organism: uncultured Klebsiella sp. (assembly GCA_964465455.1). Lineage (GTDB taxonomy): Bacteria > Pseudomonadota > Gammaproteobacteria > Pseudomonadales > UBA5518 > UBA5518. The sequence continues at coordinate 449 of CAYXJM010000459.1, read as the reverse complement.
CACGCACAGATCGGCCACTGCGGCCAGTTCCCCGTCGACGTAGAGCAGCGGCAGCCGCGCACGCAGCCACGGCGGCACGCCGTGCTCCTGCGCCAGCTGCTTCAGCGTCTTGCGCGGCCGCCCGACGGGACGACAGTGCCAGCCCGGCGCACCGAAGCCGATCCGGTACTCGCGACCAGGCCGCACGCCCCCGTCCACGCCCGAGCCCAGCACGAGGCGCCCGACGCCCGGCAGGCAGAGCGGCGCATCCGGCGCGATCAAGGCCCCGGCGGGCGCCACGCCGGCGTCGCCCGGCGGGATCGCGTAGAGACGTTCGCGGTAGCGCCGCACCTCCACGGCGCCGAGCCGCAGGCGGGGCTGTGCGTCGCGGCGCGCCGCGATCAGCTCGCGCTCCAGCGTCGCCAGCGCCTGCGCCTCGGGCCAGCCGGCGCCGTGACGCGAGCGCCACG
>CAYXJM010000458.1:0-2701 GCA_964465455.1 uncultured Klebsiella sp. | reverse complement strand
TGGCCGAAGATCGACAAGGAACTGGTCAAGACCAACTTCTTCGAGTACCTCGACTTCGCGCTGCAGTTCGCGCCGGCCGGTCCCGAGGAAGAGGCGATCCGCGCGCGCCTCGCCAGCATCGGGGTGGGGCCCGGGCGGAAATTCGACTTCAAGGACCTCTCGCCCGGGCACAAGGCGGCCGTCCTGCTCGGCATGAAGGCGGGCGAAGCGAAGGTCGAGGAGACCGTGAAGCAGGTCGGCAAGACCATCAACGGCTGGCACGTCGCCGCCGCCTTCGGCGACCGCGCGTTCTACAACGGCGACTGGCTGCGGCGCGCCGCCGCCGCGAAGGCGGGCATCTACGGCAACGACGCCGAGGAGGCGATGTACCCGATGACGCGCTCGCTGCCCGACGGCAGCGAGCTCGACGGCTCGAAGCACCGCTACACGCTGACGTTCGCGAAGGACCAGTATCCGCCGGTCAACGCCTTCTGGTCGGTCACCATGTACGACGGCAGGACGCAGCTGCTGATCCGCAACCCCGTCAACCGCTACCTGATCAACTCGCCGATGCTGGACGGCCTGCAGAAGAACGCGGACGGCTCCCTGACGCTGTACCTGCAGAAGGATTCGCCGGGCCCGGACAAGGAGTCGAACTGGCTGCCGGCCCCCGACGGCCCGATCTACCTGGTCATGCGGCTGTACTGGCCCCGGACCGAGCCGCCCTCGATCCTGCCGCCCGGCGAGGGCACGTGGCAACCGCCGGCCCTGGTCCAGGTGCCGTAGCGTCCGGCGGTCGACCGGCATTCCACCACCCGGGACGGCCGCCCGCCGTCCCCCCGCCAGGAGGCGCCATGACGATCAGGGGCAGCTGCCTGTGCGGCGGCATCCGTTACGAGATCACGGGGCCGCTCGGGCGGGTCGGGCACTGCCACTGCTCGATGTGCCGCAAGTCCCACGGCGCCGCTTTCGTGACCTGGGCGATCGTGGCACCGGGGCAATTCCGCTGGACCGCGGGCGAGGAACTGCTGCACGCGTACCAGTCCTCGCCGGAGCGCGCGCGCTGCTTCTGCTCGCGCTGCGGCTCGCCGCTGGTGTCGACCTGGCGCGGCACGGTCACCGAGGTGGCGCTCGCGACGGTGGACGGCGACCCGGGCGTGCGCCCGGGCGAGCACATCTTCACCGAATCGCGCGCGTGCTGGTACGAGATCGCGGACGGCCTGCCGCAGCACCGGCAGTGGCCGCCGGACTTCGGTGCCTGAAGCGCCGTCAGTGCAGCGAGCCGCTGCGTCGCGGCGGCGGGGGCTCGCCCTGGCCCTCGTCGTCGTCGGCGCTGTCGCCGCCGTTGATCTCCTCCTGCGCGAGCTGGTCGAGCACCACGTCGCCGATGTGGTCCAGCAGCGCCTGCAGCACGCGGCCCTGCTCGTCGGCGGTGCGCACGTCGAGCGCGTAGAGCACCGCCATCAGCGCCTCGACGGCCATCGTGACGCTGGCCGCCCCGGGCGTGAGGTCGGGGTTGTTGAACTGCTGCGCCTCGGCTTCGAGCTCGTCGACCAGCTGTGCCGCCAGGCGCTGCAGGCTGCAGGTGGGGCAGCCGCTCTCGTCGCCGCTGTGCGAGCGGTCGAGCCGGCGCAACATGCGGCGCAACTGGACGATGGACTGGCGCTTGCCGATCGCGCTCATGGGCATTCTCCTGCTGGACTGGCACCGCCTGCTGGCGGGCCGCGCATTATACGTGGCGGGGAGCCCGGCCGGGCACGCGCGACGCGCGCCAGCGCGCGGCCTTGCGCGTCAGGCGCGGTCCGGGTCCTGCGCCGGCGCAGGCGCCGCGGCGTCGCCCGGGCGCCAGGGATGGCCCAGCCGGCTCTCGATGTAGTCGCGTATCAGGCGGCGCACGACCTGCGAAGGCGTCTGGTCCTCGCGCGCGCACAGCTGCTCGAAGACGGCCTTCTTGCCCGGGTCGATCAGCACGGTGAGTCGGGCGGTGCGTTGCTCGATGCTCATACTATGCACACCATATTTGCGTTGACGATGCATCCGACGCACATTAGATTAACATGTATCGGGTCTGGCACAAGACGCGCCGCTTCCGGGAAGGGGGATGCGATGAAGGCTGACTGCATGGGCGCCGCGCGCGGCGCGGCGACGCGAGATGCCTGAGCCGGGGCTCGGGCTGATCGCCGCGCTGACGGTCGCGCTCGGCTGGCTGGCCGTGGGGCTGGCGGGCCTGCTGCGCCCGCACAGCACCTTCGTCGTCGGTCGCCTGTTGTTTCCGCTCGGCGCGGCGGGCAGCGTGGCGCTCGCTGCCACCGGCCTGGCGGCGCTCCTCGCGCCGCCGGTCGAGATGGTCCTGCCGCTCGGCCTGCCCGACCTGCCGCTGCACTTGCGCCTCGACGCGCTGTCGGCCTTCTTCCTGTTCCTGCTCGGCAGCGCCTCGGCCGGCATCAGCGTGTTCGGGGCCGGCTACTTCCGCGCCGGCGAGGGCACCTCGCCGGGCCTGCTGTGCCTGCAATACCACGTGTTTCTCGCCAGCATGACGCTGGTGCTGATCGCGAACGACGCCTATGCGTTCATGGTCAGCTGGGAGTCGATGGCGCTGTCCTCGTATTTCCTCGTCGCCACGCAGCACCGCATCCCCGAGATCCGCCAGGCCGGCTTCCTCTATCTGCTGATCGCGCACATCGGCTCGATCGCGATCCTGCTCTGCTTCGGCGTGCTGCAG
>CAYXJM010000457.1:0-2708 GCA_964465455.1 uncultured Klebsiella sp. | reverse complement strand
AGCAACGTCAGGCTCGTGGCGATGCGCCCGTTCAGCCCGTCCACGTCCGCGGTGCACAGCGCGAGCGCCGCCTCCGCCATGGCTTCGACCGGCTCCACGTTGACGCCCGGCGAATTCCTGTCGATGCCCATGGCGCGAACGCCCGGCGTGATCACCATCTGCAGCGGCATCAGCGCGTTCACGACGATGTTGTGCGCGTGCATCTCCGCGGCCAGCCCCACGGTGAAGCGGTTCAACGCGGCCTTGGTCGCGCCGTAGAGCAGTGCGCCGCCCGATTGCTGGAAGGCATCGAACGGCGGCTTGCCCCGCGGCATCTCGCCCGCATAGGACGTCAGGTTCAGTATCCAGCCGCGCCCGCGCGCCCGCATGCCCGGCAGCGCGCGCTGGCACAGGTCCCAGGGCGCCTCGAAGTTCATCGCGCTGGCGACGCGCAAGCGGCCGGCCGAGAACTTGTCGAAGGGCATGTAGAAAGCCGCCGCGGCGTTGTTCACCAGGATGTCCACCGCGCCGGCTTCCCGCGCCACGCGCTCCATCAGCGCCGCGCGCGACGCCGCATCCGTGAGGTCGGACTGGATCGCGAGGCCGTCGCCGCCGCGCGCGCGGATGCTCGCGAGCACCTCGTGCAGCGTGCCCTCGAGGTGCGCGGGGCCGCTGTCGAGACTGCGCGCCGTGACGATGACATAGGCGCCTTCGGCCGCGAAGCGCTCGGCGATGGCGGCACCGATGCCGCGGCTCGCACCGGTCACCAGCGCGATTTTCCCTTTCAGTGTCTCAGGCATGGTGGTTGTTCCACTCCTCGTCGTAGGCCATCGTCGCGAGCGGCTTGCGGTTCAGCGGGCCGTGGCCCTTGCCGAGCGGGTAGCCGATCGGCACCAGCGCATGGAAGGTCCACGGTGCCGGTGCGCCCACCAGCGCGGCGATCGCGGCGGACTCGCGCCAGAGCATCGTCGTGAGCACGCCACCGAGGCCCTCGGCCCGGCAGGCGAGCAGCAGGTTCTGGATGGCCGGGTACAGCGAGGCACCGAGCAGGGCCTGCGGATAGACCCCGAGCTCGCCGGGGTCGACCATCGCGTCGACGTTGTGGAAGAACAGCAGGATCACGGGCGCCTCGGCCAGGTGTTGCGCCAGGTGATCGCTGGCAGCGAGGATGCGCAGGCCGCGCGCACGCTTGTCCTCGGGCAGGCGCTGCATGCGCGCGGCGGCCTCGTCGCGGTAGCTGTCCCAGTTCGCGCGATAGAGTCCGGCCAGCCGTTGCTTACGCCCGGGCTCGCGCAGCAGCACCACGCGCCAGGGCTGCGCATTGCCGCCGCTCGGGCCGCAGACGGCGGCATGCAGCACGCGATCCAGCACGGCCTCGGGTATCGGATCCGGGCGCAGGCGGCGCACGGCGCGGCAGCTGTGCACGGCCTCGTAAAGACCCACTGAGTCGGCGATCACGTGTGCCTCCGGTAAAAAGCAGTGCGCGAGTGCACGTTCAACCGCGCATCAGTTCCGCGATGGCGTCCGCCAGTCCCGGGCTCGCCGAGCCCTGTGCGGAAAGGCCCCCATCGATGCAAATGGCCTGACCACGGATCGCGATGGCCTCGTCCGAGGCCAGGAAGACCACCAGGTTGGCAACGTCGGACGGCAACGTCAGGCGATCGGTAGTCTGGTGTCGTGCAACCGCCGCTGCGAGCGTGGGCGGAAACTGCAGTGCCGCGTTGGGAGACAACACCAGCCCGGGAAGAACGGCATTCACGTTTATCCCGGAACGGCCGTGCGACACGGAAAGATATCGTGTCAACGCGGTGACCGTTGCTTTGAGCGAACCATAGGCAGCCCTGCTGTGGTCTCCCGCCAGGCTCCCCGCCGAGGACGTGATCACGATGTTGCCGCCACCGCCTTCGACCATCCTCGGCACGCCGTACTTCACGCCGTAGACAACACTCATCACGTTGATGCGAAACAGCTTCTCCCAGATTTCCGCGTCGGTAGCGACGACATCCGTGTCCTCGGGGAAGCCGGTGGCCGCATTCAGGTGCATGATGTCGAGCCGACCAAACTCCGCAACGACCTGTGCGACGCTGTCGCGCACAGCCGTTGCGTCGCTGACATCGACAGCAAGCGCAACCGCTTCGGCCCCGTCCTGGCGCAGCGAGGAGGCAACGGATTCGGCGCCGTCCGCGTCGATGTCGACGACAGCGATGCGGGCGCCCTCGCGCGCCATGGAGGCGGCGGTTGCCGATCCGATGCCACCGGCACCGCCGGTGATATAGGCGACTTTTCCGCGCAGTCTCATGCGAATTCTCCAATCGATTTGTTCAGGGCAGCGTGCCGAGCTCGGCGAGCTTCACGACGCGCACCGGCGGCGCGAGCGGCGTCTCGCACTCGAGCCAGCGGAACTGCATCACCCCCTCGAGGTGGCCCGCGGTATCCAGCCAGTTGGCATCCGCGAGGCCCGGGTCCTGCGCTGCAAGCACCAGGCGCACCGATCCGTCTGCGCGCGTGCGCGCGCGCCGCTTGTTGGTGTGGATCGGCCGGTAGCGGTAGTCGAAGGAGCAACCCCAGTAGTCGCTCAGCACGAACATCCAGTAGTAGCACTCGGGCGGCACGAAATCGATCACGGCGGCCTCGTCCACGGCCAGCTTGAACCAGCCCGAGGCCAGCACGTTGTCGGGGATGCCCTGGTTGGCCATCATGCGCTCGCGCTCGGACAGCGCGAAGCTGTT
>CAYXJM010000456.1:0-2717 GCA_964465455.1 uncultured Klebsiella sp. | reverse complement strand
CGCTGAAGGTCGCGTCCGCCTACCTCGACTACCTGTACTCGCCCGAGGGCCAGCGTCTCGCCGCGAAGCACTACTACCGCCCGAGCGCGCCCGAGCACGCCGACCCGGCCGACCTCGCGCGCTTCCCGCAGCTCGAGCTGGTGCAGATCGACCGCGACTTCGGCGGCTGGAAGAAGGTGCAGCAGGAGCACTTCGCCGACGGCGGCATCTTCGACCAGATCTTCGCCAACCGTTGAGAGGCGCGCCATGAGCATCCACGCCATCAACACCCGCAACCAGTTCCGGGGCCACGTCGTCGCGATCCATCGCGGCGACGTGGTCTCGGAGATCGAGGTGGAGACGGCGGCCGGCGTCGTCTCCGCGATCCTGACCTCGAGCTCCATCGACCGGCTCGGGCTCGCGGTGGGCGACGAGGCGCTCGCGCTGTTCAAGGCCACCGAAGTCCTGATCGCGAAGCTGGAGCCCTGATATGTGCCTGATCATCCACAAGCCACCGGGCGTCGCGGTGCCGGAAGAACTGGTGCGCGCGGCCGTGCGCTTCAACGGCGACGGCTGGGGCGCGATGGGCTTCAACACCGCCGGACGCATGCTGCTGCGGCGCGAGGAGAAGACCAACGCCGTCGACATCGCGATGTTCGTGGCGGCACGGGCAGACGAGGAGCTGGTGCTGCACCTGCGCTATCGCACGCGCGGCGCCGCCGATCTGCACAACGTCCAGCCGTTCGAAGTCGTGCCGGGACTGTTCCTGATGCACAACGGCGAGGTGGACCTGCCGCGGCGTGTCGCCGCGCGCTCCGACACCTGGCACCTCGTCACCGACGTGCTGCGCCCGCTGCTGCTGCGCCACCCCGACCTCGCGCTGGACCGCGGCTTCCTGCGCATCTTCGAACAGAGCCTGGGGCCGTCGAACCGCGTGGTGCTGCTGAGCCGTCAGGCGCGGCGCATCGACATCCTCAACGCGCCGCAGGGCATCGAGTACAACGGGCTCTGGCTCTCGGGCACGCGCTGGATCGACCGGGACGTCCTGGAGATCCCGCGCGCACCCCAGCCCCAGCGTCGTTCCTTCCAGGCAACAGGACTCCGTTTCGCATGACATCGATGATCGCATCCGCTTCCGCCGCGCGGCGACCGCCGCGCTCGCCGATACCCGGCTTCGGGCTCGCGCTGGGCTACACGATCACCTGGCTGTCGCTGATCGTGCTGATCCCGCTCGCGGGCGTGTTCTTCAAGACCGCGACGCTGGGTCCGGCGGAGATCTGGCAGATCGCGAGCTCCGAGCGCGTGATCGCGGCGCTGGAACTCTCATTCGGCACCGCGCTGCTGGCCGCGGCGCTGAACGCCGTGTTCGGGCTGCTGGTCGCCTGGGTGTTCGTGCGCTACGAGTTTCCCGGCAAGCGGCTGTTCGACGCCGCGATCGACCTGCCGTTCGCGCTGCCGACCGCGGTGGCCGGCATCGCGCTCACGGCGCTCTACGCCGGCAACGGCTGGATCGGGAGCCTGCTGGAGCCGCTGGGGCTCAAGGTGGCCTACACGCCGCTCGGCATCGTGGTGGCGCTCACCTTCATCGGGCTGCCCTTCGTGGTGCGCACGGTGGAGCCCGTGCTGCGCGACGCCGAGAAGGAGCTCGAGGAAGCCGCGGCCTCGCTCGGCGCCACGCGCTGGCAGACGATCACGCGCGTGATCCTGCCGAGCATCCTGCCCTCGCTGCTGACCGGCTTCACGCTCGCCTTCGCGCGCGGCGTGGGCGAGTACGGCTCGGTGATCTTCATCGCCGGCAACATCCCCTTCGTCTCCGAGATCGCGCCGCTGCTGATCGTGATCCGGCTCGAGGAATTCAACTACGCAGGTGCCACCACCGTCGCCGCGACCATGCTCATGATCTCCTTCGCGATGCTGCTCGCGATCAACGGGCTGCAGGTCTGGGCGAGCCGTCACCGCGGCCGCCGCGTCGTGGCCGCCGTGGGCAAGGAGAGCTGAGATGAGCAACACCGTCCTCACGCGAACGGTCGCCGGCACGGCGGATTCCGCCATCACCGAGGCGCGCTGGGTGCGGCGCAGCCTGATCACGCTCGCGCTCGCCTTCCTCGCGGCCTTCCTGCTGCTGCCGCTGGCGGCCGTCTTCACCGAGGCGCTGCGCAACGGGCTCGGCACCTACCTCGAGGCGCTCACCGATCCCGACGCGCTGGCCGCGATCAAGCTCACGCTGATCGCCGCCGGCATCGCGGTGCCGGCGAACCTGGTCTTCGGCGTCGCCGCGGCCTGGGCGATCGCGAAGTTCGAGTTCCGCGGCAAGACCTTCCTGACCACGCTGATCGACCTGCCGTTCTCGGTCTCGCCGGTGGTCGCCGGCCTGATCTACGTGCTGATGTTCGGCGCCTCCGGCTGGGCCCGGCCGCTGATCGACAGCGTGGACCTGCAGATCATCTTCGCGGTGCCGGGCATCGTGCTCGCGACGGTCTTCGTGACCTTCCCGTTCGTCGCGCGGGAGCTGATCCCGCTGATGCAGGAACAAGGCACCGACAGCGAGCAGGTCGCGCTCTCGCTCGGCGCGAGCGGGTGGCAGACCTTCTGGCACGTGACGCTGCCGAACGTGCGCTGGGGCCTGCTCTACGGCGTGCTGCTCTGCAACGCCCGCGCGATGGGCGAGTTCGGCGCGGTCAGCGTGGTCTCCGGGCACATCCGCGGCGAGACCAACACGATGCCGCTGCACGTCGAGA
>CAYXJM010000455.1:0-2724 GCA_964465455.1 uncultured Klebsiella sp. | reverse complement strand
TGGCCAACGGCCGCGAGGCGCTGGCGGAATCGGTGCGCGACGAGCAGGAAGGCGCCGACATCCTGATGGTGAAGCCGGGGCTGGCCTACCTCGACGTGCTGGCGAACATCCGTGCGCACTGCTCGCGCCCGCTGGCGGTGTACCAGGTGAGCGGGGAGTACGCGATGATCAAGGCCGCGGTGGCGGCCGGCGTGATGGAGGAGCGCGCGCTGGTGCTGGAGACGCTGATGGCGTTCCGGCGCGCCGGCGCAGACATGATCCTCAGTTACTACGCCGAGGACGTCGCGCGCTGGCTGCGCGCGGGCTGAGCCGTGGGGCGGCATTGATGCCGACTGGTGCGGGTCCGAAGGCTGCTGTCGCCATGAACGTCGACACGTGACTGCCCGAAGGCTGCCGTCGCCATGAATGGCGACCCACAGTGCGACTTACGGCTCTTCCTTTTTCCCCGGTGATTCCATGCGCTCGGCGAGACGCTCCAGCGTGAGCTTCAGGCTGCGCTGGCGCTCGCCGATCTCGGCCAGTTCCTCGCGGATCAGCCACAGCAGCCACGCGATGGCGAGCAGCACGATCAGGTTCAGCATGTCGTAATCCCCCGGTTCAGGCCGCGGCGGCCCCGATGCGCGCGGACAGGAAATCGGCGATCGCGGCAACGGGCACTTCCTCGCGCTCGCCGCCGCTGCGGTGCTTGTACTCGAGCATGCCGGCGGCCAGCGAGCGTTCGCCGATCACCACGTGGTGCGGGATGCCGATCAGTTCCATGTCGGCGAACTTCACCCCGGGGCGCTCGTCGCGGTCGTCGAGCAGCACGTCGATGCCGGCACCCGCGAGCTCCGCGTAGAGCCGCTCGGCGGTCTCGCGCACCAGCGGCGACTTGTGCATGTTCAGCGGCAGCAGCACCACCGTGAACGGCGCGATGGCGTCGGGCCAGACGATGCCGGCCGCGTCGTGGTTCTGCTCGATCGCCGCGGCGACGATGCGCGAGACGCCGATGCCGTAGCAGCCCATCGTCAGCACACGCTCGCTGCCGGTCTCGTCGAGCACGGTGGCGGCCAGCGCCGCGCTGTACTTCTCGCCGAGCTTGAAGATGTGCCCGACCTCGATGCCGCGGCGCACCACGATGCGGCCCTTGCCGTCGGGGCTGGGGTCGCCGTCGACGACGTTGCGCAGGTCGCAGACCGCGGCGTAGCGGCAGTCGCGCTCCCAGTTCACGCCGGTGAGGTGATGCCCGTCCTGGTTGGCCCCGCAGACGAAATCCGCGAGCGCCGCGGCGCTGCGGTCGGCGATCACCGGGATGCCGATGTCCACCGGGCCGATCGAGCCCGGGCGGCAGCCGAGCGCGGCCGCGATCGCGGCGTCCGGGGCCAGGGTGAGCGGCGAGGCCACCAGCGGGTGCGCCTCGGCCTTGATCGCGTTCAGCTGGTGATCGCCGCGCAGCACGAGCGCGACCAGTGGCGCGTCCTCGCTCGCGCCGTTCACCACCAGCGTCTTCAGGATGCGCGTCTCGGGCACGCCGAGGAAGGCCGCGACGTCGGCGATGGTGTGCTTGCCGGGAGTGGCGACCACCGCGCGCGCGGCGCCCGGCTGCGCGCGCGGCGCCGCCGGCGCGAGCGCCTCGGCCTTCTCGACGTTGGCGGCGTAATCGCTGCCGTCGCTGAAGGCGATGGCGTCCTCGCCGGAATCGGCGAGCACGTGGAACTCGTGCGACTCGCTGCCGCCGATGCTGCCGGTGTCGGCGATGACCGGGCGGTATTCCAGCCCGATGCGGTCGAAGATGCGGCAGTAGGCGCGGTGCATCTCGCGATAGGTCTGGTCCAGCGACCCGGCGTCGAGGTGGAAGGAGTAGGCGTCCTTCATGATGAACTCGCGCGCGCGCATCACGCCGAAGCGCGGGCGGATCTCGTCGCGGAACTTGGTCTGGATCTGGTAGAAGTTCACCGGCAGCTGACGGTAGCTGCGCAACTCGTTGCGCGCGAGGTCGGTGATCACCTCCTCGTGCGTGGGGCCCAGGCAGAACGGGCGTTCGTGGCGGTCACTGATGCGCAGCAACTCGGGGCCGTACTGCTGCCAGCGCCCCGACTCCTGCCACAGCTCCGCGGGCTGCACGACAGGCATCAGCACCTCCTGGGCGCCGCTGCGGTCCATTTCCTCGCGGACGATGGCCTCGACCTTGCGCAGCACCCGCAGCCCCGCGGGCAGCCAGGTGTACAGACCCGATGCCAGCCGGCGGATGAGGCCGGCACGCAGCATCAGCTGGTGGCTGACGACTTCGGCGTCCGCCGGCGTCTGCTTGAGGGTGGCTATCAGGAACTGGCTGGCGCGCATGCTGGGGGGTTCCGCTGGGGGGCGCTGGATCAGGCGCGAATTCTACGATCAGGCGGGATCAGCGTACAGGCGAGCCGGGCGGCGCAGAGGCCGCAGAATGTCGCAGTAAACAGCGGGATGCGCACCGCGGCTGCGGTCGTCAGCCCCGGCGCGCAGCGCGGCGCGGTCCCCGAAACGAAAAACCCCCTGGATTGCTCGCAGGGGGTTTTACGGACCGGGCCGCGAATCAGCCGGCGAGGTCTTTCAGCTTCTTCAGCGGACGGACCTTCACTTTCACCGAGGCGGGCTTGGCGGCAAACATGCGCTCCTGCTTGGTGAACGGGTCGATGCCCTTGCGCGCCTTCTCGGCGGGCTTCTTCACGGTGTTGATCTTGAACAGGCCGGGCAGCACGAACTCGCCGG
>CAYXJM010000454.1:0-2726 GCA_964465455.1 uncultured Klebsiella sp. | reverse complement strand
ACCCCGAGGTGATCCTGATGGACGAGCCGTGCTCGGCGCTCGACCCGATCGCGACCGCGCGCATCGAGGAGCTGATGGCGGAGCTGCGCGAGAACTTCACGATCGCCATCGTCACGCACTCGATGCAGCAGGCGGCGCGCGTGTCGCAGCGCACCGCGTACTTCCACCTCGGCCGGCTGGTCGAGATCGGCAGCACCGACCAGATATTCACCACGCCGCAGCACAAGCTGACGGAAGACTACATCACCGGCCGTTTCGGCTGATCGGGAGACCCGCGCATGCCCCCTGAGCACCACATTTCGCACCAGTTCGACGCCGAGCTCGAGTCCATCAAGAGCCACGTGCTCGGCATGGGCGGCCTGGTCGAGCGCCAGATCGAGGACGCGCTGGTCGCGATCATCGACGCCGACAGCCAGCGCGCCGAGGAGGTGATCGCGCGCGAGAAGCAGGTCAACGGACTCGAGGTCTCGGTCGACGACGAGGCGACCCGGATCCTCGTCAAGCGCCAGCCCGCGGCGTCGGACCTGCGGCTCGTGCTGGTGATCACCAAGGCCGTGCGCGACCTCGAGCGCATCGGCGACGAGTCGAAGAAGATCGCGAAGCTCGCGCTGAAGCTCACCGAGGAGGGCCCGGCGCCGCGCGGCTACTTCGAGGTGCGCCACATCGGCGCGGCCGTGCGCGAGATGCTGCACGACACGCTCGACGCGTTCACGCGGCTCGACGTCGACGCGGCGCTCGAGGTGGTGCGCCGCGACAAGAGCGTGGACCAGGAGTACCGCTCGGCCACGCGCGAGCTCGTGACCTACATGATGGAGGACCCGCGCTCGATCTCGCGCGTGATGAACATCATGTGGGCGCTGCGCTCGCTCGAGCGCATCGGCGACCACGCGCGCAACATCGCCGAGCAGGTGTTCTACCTGGTCAAGGGCAAGGACCTGCGCCACGAGGGGCTCGAGAACATCGAGTCCGCGGTGAAGAGCTGGAAGTAGGGCCGCGCCGCGAGCGCGGGAGTCAGGCCGCGGCGGGATCGCACACCGGCCGCGACAGCAGGGCGCTCAGGCCCGAGGGGCGGAACGGGCGCCACGCGTGCTCGCGCTGGGCGAGACGCTCCGCGACGATCGCGAGGATCAGCGGGTTGTAGGTCATGCCGCAGTGGCTGCCGCTCACGCGGATGTTCTCGCGCCGCGCGTCGCAGCGCTCCACGCAACTCGTCCACGGCACGATGCCGTCGCGCACGCTGAAGATCGAGGTCGAGGGCACCGGCGTGGGCTCGCGCGCGAGGCCGCTGGCCATCAGCGGGTCCGTGGCGGCCTGCGGGTTCAGCGCGACGTACATGCGCGCGATGGCGCCGTTGGCGCCGTCCGACGTGCCGATCCCGAACGGCGTGCCCAGCGTGATCACCTGCCGCACGTGCTCGCGCTGGCGGTGCGCGATCGCGCGCGCGTACATGCCGCCGAGGCTCCAGCCGACCAGGCTGACGCGCCGGTTCGCATTGCGGCGGATCACGGCGAGGCGGGCCTCCAGCTTCTCGCAGAGCTCGATGCGCAGGCCCGGATTGCGGCCGAGCTCCCAGGCGTGCACTTCGTAGCCCAGCTCGTCGAGAAAGTCGCGCAGCGCCCGCGTCAGCGTGTCCGAGGCCATGAAGCCGGGCAGCACCATCACGGGGTGTCCGTCGCCGCGCGGGGCGAGCCGCCCGAGCAGGCGGCGCAGGCCGTAGTAGCTCCCGATCTCGGCGAGCGCCCGCGCCTCCAGCAGGGAGTTCAGCAGCGAGGCGTGCGCCGGCGCGGGCATCGGCGGTCGGTTCAGCCGCGCCTGTCGATCGGCACGTAGTCGCGCGGCGTGTAGCCCGTGTAGAGCTGGCGCGGGCGGCCGATCTTGTAGCTCGCGCTGATCATCTCGTGCCAGTGCGCGATCCAGCCCACGGTGCGGCCGGTGGCGAAGATCACCGTGAACATGTTGGTCGGGATGCCGAGCGCGCGCAGGATGATGCCCGAGTAGAAGTCCACGTTCGGGTAGAGCTTCTTCTCGATGAAGTACTCGTCCTCGGTCGCGATCTTCTCGAGCTTCTGCGCGATGCGGAACAGCGGGTCGTTCTCGAGGCCGAGCTCCGCGAGCACCTCGTCGCAGGTCTGCTTCATGACCTTGGCGCGCGGGTCGAAGTTCTTGTACACGCGGTGGCCGAAGCCCATGAGGCGGAACGGATCGTTCTTGTCCTTCGCCCGCGCGATGAACTCGGGGATGCGCGACTCGTCGCCGATCTGCTCGAGCTGGTTCAGCACGGCCTCGTTGGCGCCGCCGTGCGCGGGACCCCACAGCGCCGCGATGCCCGCGGCGATGCAGGCGAAGGGGTTCGCGCCGGTCGAGCCGGTCAGGCGCACCGCCGAGGTCGAGGCGTTCTGCTCGTGGTCGGCGTGCAGCAGGAAGATGCGGTCCATGGCGCGCGCGAGCACGGGGTTGATCTGCGACTTCTCGCACGGGTTGCCGAACATCATGTGCAGGAAGTTCGCCGAGTAGTCGAGCGAGTTGTCCGGGTACATGAACGGCATGCCGATCGAGTACTTGTAGCACATGGCCGCGATCGTCGGCATCTTCGCGATCAGGCGGAACGCCGCGATCTCGCGGTGTTCCTCGTCGGTGATGTTCAGCGTGTCGTGGTAGAAGGCCGACAGCGCGCCGACCACGCCGCACATGATCGCCATCGGGTGCGCGTCGCGGCGGAAACCGCG
>CAYXJM010000453.1:0-2727 GCA_964465455.1 uncultured Klebsiella sp. | reverse complement strand
CCGATGTGCTTCTCGGCGATCAGCGCCAGCGGGTGGAAGTGCTGCAGGCGCTCGAGCGTGAGCTCGACGCCGTCGATCGTCGCCATGTCGTGCCTCCTCGCCGGCCGGCGCAACGCCGGCCATCGGTCCTGCCAACGGGGCCGCCCCGGTCGGGACCGGGCCGCGCGCCGGCTCAGTCGCCGCGGCTCTCCAGCATCGCGACCGCGGGCAGCTCCTTGCCCTCGACGTACTCGAGGAAGGCGCCGCCGCCGGTCGAGACGTAGGACACGCGCTCGCCGACGCCGAATTTCTCCAGCGCCGCGAGCGTATCCCCGCCGCCGGCGAGCGAGAACGCCGCGCTGTCCGCCACCGCCGCGGCGATCACCCGCGTGCCGGCGGCGAACTGCTCGATCTCGAACACCCCGACCGGACCATTCCACAGGATGGTGCCGGCTTCCGTGAGCAGCTTCGCAAAACGCGCTGCCGTGCGCGGCCCGATGTCGAGGATCATGTCGTCGGCGCCCACGGCGTTCACGTCCTTGACGCTCGCCACGGCATCCTCGCTGAGCGCTGTGGCGACCACCACGTCCTCGGGCAGCGGGATGTCGGTCTTGCCCATCAGGCGCCGCGCCTCGTCGACCAGGTCCGCCTCGACCAGCGACTTGCCGATCGGCAGCCCCGCCGCGGCGAGGAAGGTGTTGGCGATGCCGCCGCCGACGATCAGCCGGTCGACCTTCGCCGACAGCGTGTCCAGCACCGTCAGCTTGGTCGAGACCTTGGAGCCGCCGACGATGGCGACCAGCGGGCGCGCCGGCTTCTCCAGCGCCTTGCCCAGCGCGTCGAGCTCGGCCGCGAGCAGCGGCCCGGCGCAGGCGACCGGCGCGAAGCGCGCGACGCCGTGCGTCGAGGCCTCGGCGCGGTGCGCCGTGGCAAAGGCGTCCATCACGTAGACGTCGCACAGCGCCGCCATGCGGCGCGCGAGCGCCTCGTCGTCCTGCTTCTCGCCCTTGATGAAGCGCACGTTCTCGGCGAGCGCCACCGCGCCCGGGGCGATCTCGACGCCGTCCAGCCAGTCGCGCACGAGCGGCACCGGCCGGCCGAGCAGCTCGGACAGCCGCGCCGCGACCGGCGCCAGGCTGAACGGGGCGTTCTCCTCGTCGCTGGCGCCCGCCTTCGGGCGGCCGAGGTGCGACAGCAGCAGCAGCCGCGCGCCGCCGTCGAGCGCCAGCCGGATCGTGGGCAGCGCGGCCAGCAGCCGCGCATCGCTGGTCACGCGGCCGTCCTTCACCGGCACGTTGAGGTCTTCGCGGATCAGGACGCGCTTGCCGCGCAGGTCGAGGTCGGCCATCAGTTTCACGGTCATCGGCTCGGGTCTCCAGCGGTACGGGTCATTGCTGCGGGCCACGACGGACCGCATCGGCCCAATATAGCGCGACATCGAGCATGCGGTTGGCGTAACCCCACTCGTTGTCGAACCAGATCAATACCTTGATCAGCCGGCCGCCGCTCACGCGCGTCTGCGAGGCGTCGACGACGCCGGAGCGCGGGTCGTGGATGAAATCGCAGGAGGCGAGCGGCTCCTCGGTGTAGCCGAGGATGCCGGCGAGCGTCCCCTCGGCCGCCTTGCGCAGCGCGGCGTTCACGCCGGCCACCGAGGTCGGACGGCCGACCACCGCCGAGAGGTCGATCGCGGACACGTTCAGCGTGGGCACGCGCATCGCCTGCGCCTCGAAGCGCCCGGCGAGCTGCGGCAGCACGCGCGCGATGCCCGCGGCGAGGCCGGTGTCGACCGGGATCATCGATTGCAGCGCCGCGCGCGTCTTGCGCAGGTCCGTGTGGTGGTAGGCGTCCAGCACCGGCTGGTCGTTCATCGCGGAGTGGATCGTCGTGATCACGCCGCTCTCGACGCCGAGCTCGCGCGCCAGCGTGTCGATCACCGGCACGATGCAGTTGGTGGTGCAGGAGGCGGCCGATACGACCGTCTCGTCGCCGCGCAGCAGCCGGTGGTTGATGCCGTAGACGATCGTCGCGTCGACGTCGGCGTCCGCCGGCTGCGAGAACAGCACACGCCGCGCGCCGCGCGCCAGGTGCTCGGCCGCGCGCTCGCGCGAGGTGAAGGCGCCGGTGCACTCGAACACGAGGTCGACGCCGTGGCGCGACCAGTCGAGCGCTTCGAGCGTCTCCACCGAGCTCACCGCGATCTCGCGGCCGTCGATCACCAGCGCGCCGGGGCGCGTTTCGACCTGTCCCGGGAAGCGCCCGTGCGTCGAGTCGTAGCGCGTGAGGTAGGCCATGGTCTCGAGGTTCGCGAGCTCGTTGACCGCGACCACGTCGAGCCGCCCGGAGAGCCCGCGCTCGTGCGCGGCGCGCAGCAGGCAGCGCCCGATGCGCCCGTAGCCGTTGATCGCTGCGCGTGTGGTCATGGCTCGAGATCCTTCTTCATCGACCCCAAATCATCGCCGTGTCGCGGGAAGCGGCGCGGCAGCTCGCCTGCAGCCAACGGACACCCAAGCATGGAGCGTCGCCAGCCTCGTTGCCACGATCACCGCAACGGGGCCCGCGGCAAGTACGTCCCTGTAGGCTCTGGCGCCGCATCCCTGCGGCGCACGGCCCCTTATGCGGTAACCGTGGCAACGAGGCCGCTCGGCCAGCGTGGTGGAACCACCACGTCGAGGTCGCGAGGCGGGCATGCGTGATGCGGGACCGTCTGCGGCATGGATGCCGCAGTCGAGCCTACAGGGACGTATT
>CAYXJM010000452.1:0-2730 GCA_964465455.1 uncultured Klebsiella sp. | reverse complement strand
CGCCCGAGAGATGCCAATCCCGAACATCCGCATGACATCTGAAACCCGCGCCGACGACTTCCCTGCTGCTGACATCCGCCCTTTCGACATTCCCGCCGCCTGGGACGCCCGAACACTGCAGCGCGACGATTCGTGGATCATCCGCCTGACCGATGCCGACCGCCGGGAACTGGAGGCCGCGCTCGCGTTCTTCAAGGACTCCACCGACGCCCGCGGCCTCACCGCACAGTGGCTGCACGGCCACATGATGCCGACGCCGGACTCCTTTCCCCTGCCCCGGCTGGGGGCGCGGCTGGCGCGGGCACAGGCCGACCTCGAGCACGGCTACGGCCTGGCGCTGATCAGGGGATTTCCGGCCGGGCGCCACGGAGACAAGGACACCCAGCTGATCTACGGCGGCCTGTGCAGCCACATCGGCACGCTGCGCCCGCAGACCGTGTTCGGCGAACTGGTCCAGGAGATCCGCGACAGCGGCCAGGCGTCGCTCAGGGAGCGGCGCGGCAGCAAGCACAACCGCGCCCTGTCCTTCCACAACGATCCCTGCGACGTGATCTCGCTGCTGTGCCTGCAGCCGGCACACACCGGCGGCGAGGGCCTGTTCCTCAGCAGCGTGTCGCTACACAACGCACTGCTCGCCAGCGAGCCGCAGCACGTGCGCACGTTGTACGAGAACTTCACGAACACCTACCAGGACTACCTGTTCGTGCGCACCGGCAGCAACGGCGACCTGATGCCACGCGAGACCTGCTACGCGATGCCGACCTTCAGCGTGGCGCAGGGGCACTTCGCCTGCAAGTACTCGCGCTTCTACATCGACCAGGCGCAGGAACTTCCCGGGGTAGAGCACCTCACGCCGGCGCAGCGCGCGGCGCTCGACTCCCTGGAGCGCGAGATGCAGAACGAGAAGTGGTGGCTGCGCATCCGCTACGAGCCCGGCGACGCCGTGTTCTCGAACAACTTCGTCTGCATGCACGCGCGCACCGCGTTCAGCGACGACCCCGCCGACGAGCGGCGCAAACGCCACCTGTTGCGGATCTGGCTCGCAGCGCCCAACTCGCGGCCGCTGTCGCCGCGCTACCGGCACTACTTCTTCCCGGACGTTGCCGCGGGCGCAATACGCGGCGGGCTTCCGCTGCCGCCGCTGGACTATGCCTGAGTGACTCCCCGTCGCGAGCAGGGCCGGGCACTGCCCCTGGACGTCCGTGACATCGCCGGGCCGGCGCACGGCGTGCCGCGCGACAAGCTCGCGCTGGTGTGCGGCGACCGCCGGTTCACCTACGGCGAGCTGGCGGAGGAATCGGCGCGCCTGGCCCGCGACCTGGCACGCCGGCTCTCGCCGGGCGACCTGCTCGCGCTGTGGCTGCCGAACGGCGCGGAACTGCTCTGCCTCTACCTCGCCTGCTTCCGGACCGGCATCGTGCCGGTGCCGCTACACCGGGACATGACCGCGACGGAAGCCGCCGCGATCCTGCGATCCTCGCGGGCCCGGGCGCTGATCGGCGCCGCCGGACTGCTCGAGGCGGCACGGCCGGCACTGAACGACACCGCACTGGAGTGGATCGATGACGCCGGCCCGAACTCGCGGGCCTGCCGCGGCGACGCCGTCGCGAAAAGCGGCACCGGCGCGATGGTGCCGCACCGTGGCGCGACGGACGACATCGGCTTCGTGTTGCACACCTCGGGGTCGGACGGACAAGCCAAGGGCGTGATGCTGTCGTGGCGCAACCTGAACGCGATCCTGGCGCTGCGTCTCGCGCATACCGGTCTCGGGCCCGACAGCGTCTCGGTCGTCGCGTCCTGTCTGACGCAGAGCGTCGGACTGCACCAGAGCCTGGCGCTGCTCGCGGCCGGCGGCACGCTGGTGTTGCTGGACGGCTACGACATCGACCGCATGGTCGATGCCATCCACCGCCACCACCCGACGCACCTGCTCATGGTTGTCAACGCCTTCGACCGTCTGCTGCATCATCCGGCGATCGACGCGGCCAGCCTCGCCGGCGTGCGCTTCGCCGCGGTCGGCGCCGACCGCGTCACGCCTCGCGTCCAGCAGCGATTCATCGCGCTGAGCGGCCGGCCGCTGCACGTGAGCTACGGCATGAGCGAATCGAGCTGGGCCATCCTCAACCTGGAGGGTCGTCTCGACAAGTGTCTCGCGCTCGGCAAGCCGGCACCCGGCGCGTCCATCCGCCTCGTGGACGAACATGGCCGCGACGTGCAGACCGGAACGCCCGGCGAGATCCTGATCCGCAGTCCGCGCACGATGACGGGCTACCTGCACGACCCTGCCCTCACGCGCGCGGCGTTCAGCGACGGCTGGCTGCGCAGCGGCGATCTCGCGTGGCGCGACGACGATGGTTACTTCTGGTTTGCCGGGCGCAGCAGGAATATCATCGTGCTCAGCAGCGGCGACAACGTCTCACCGGTCGAGATCGAGCTGGCGATCCTCGGCCACCCGGGGATCGCCCGCTGCCTGGTGGTGGCGGCGGCCGCCCCCGAGGACGGCTCGGACGTACCGTGCGCGTTCGTGGTGCGCACCGACAGCTCGCTCGGCAAGGGAGATCTGCTCGACTACCTGCGCCGCCGCCTGGGGGCGTTCAAGCTGCCGCGCGAGATCGTCTTCGTCGCGGAACTGCCGACCGGGCCGACCGGCAAGCTGCACCGCGCGCGCGTCTCGCCGTGTATCATGGCCGCGCAGGCCACCAGCCCATGACAACCACAACTGCACAGGTG
>CAYXJM010000451.1:0-2737 GCA_964465455.1 uncultured Klebsiella sp. | reverse complement strand
CGCCAGGTCGCGCTCGCCGAGCGTCAGTCGTGGCTGGCAGAGCGCATCTCGCGCAACCTCGACCGCATGCTCGAGGGAGGCAGTGGCGCGACCGAGGCCGCCGAGCAGTTCAACGCCGACACCGAGCGCTTCGTCGACGTGCTCGACGGCATGCTGCACGGCAGCGCCGCGATGGGCATCGCCGCGCTCTCCAATGCCGCGGCGCTGGCCGATGCGCGCGAGGTGGAGGAGCTGTTCCGCGTCATCGGCGGCAGCAAGCAGCGCATCCTCGATTCCGCGCCCGACCTGAAGCAGGCGCGCCAGGCCGCCGAGGCCATCGTGCAGAGCGCGCCGAAGCTGCTGAACGCCACCAGCGAGACCTCCGACCGCATCGACAACCTCGAAGGCGAGCGCAAGCTCAACATGGGCAGCGCGCTGGGCTTCGGCGTGCTGGTCATGGTGGCGCTGGTGATGCTCGGCATCCAGTGGACCCTGAACACGCGCCGGCGCCTGGCGCAGACCGCCGCGACCAACGAGCGCAACCAGCAGGCGATCCTGCGCCTGCTCGATGAGCTCGCGGGCCTCGCCGACGGCGACCTCACCATCAGCGCCACCGTCACCGAGGACTTCACCGGCGCGATCGCCGACGCCATCAACTACACCATCGACCAGCTGCGCGTGCTGGTGTCCTCGATCAACCAGACCTCGCGCAACGTCTCGCAGGCCGCGGAGGACACCCAGGCCACGGCGCTGCACCTCGCGGAGGCCGCCGAGCACCAGGCCCAGGAGATCGCCGGCGCTTCGTCGGCGATCACCGAGATGGCGATGACGATCGACCAGGTGTCCTCCAACGCCGCCGAGTCCGCCGGCGTGGCGGACCGCTCCGTGGCGCTGGCGAACACCGGCTCGCGCGTGGTGCAGAACACCATCGGCGGCATGGACATGATCCGCGAGCAGATCCAGGAGACCTCCAAGCGCATCAAGCGCCTCGGCGAGAGCTCGCAGGAGATCGGCGACATCGTGTCGCTGATCAACGACATCGCGGACCAGACCAACATCCTCGCGCTGAACGCCGCGATCCAGGCCTCGATGGCCGGCGAGGCGGGGCGCGGCTTCGCGGTGGTGGCCGACGAGGTGCAACGGCTGGCCGAGCGCTCGGGGGCCGCGACCAAGCAGATCGAGGCGCTGGTGAAGACCATCCAGTCCGACACCCACGAGGCGGTGACCTCGATGGAGCAGACCACCGCGGAAGTGGTGCGCGGGGCGCGCCTCGCGGAGGACGCGGGCGTGGCGCTCGAGGAGATCGAGTCGGTGTCGAAGAACCTCGCGGCGCTGATCCAGAACATCTCCAACGCCGCGCGCCAGCAGGCCTCCTCGGCCGGCCACATCTCGAACACGATGAACATCATCCAGGAGATCACCTCGCAGACCTCCGCCGGAACCACCGCGACGGCGCAGTCGATCGGCAAGCTTGCCGCCATCACCAACGAGCTGCGCAATTCGGTGGCCGGCTTCAAGCTGCCCGATGACGGGCGCGGCGCCCGCGGCCGCTGAACCGGGGCGCCAGCGCGATGCAACAGGATTTCGTGGGCCTGCAGTGGGTCGGCGGCGAGATCGACCGGATCGCCGCGCAGTTCGGCAAGGCCCTGCTCGGCTTTGCCGACGACGTGTCCGACCAGACCCGCCTGCGCCTCGGCCTCACCGAGGCGCACCAGCTGCACGCCACGCTGCGCGTGCTCGGCGTGCCGAGCGCCGAGCAGCTCGCGCGCGAGATCGAGGACACCGTGCAGGCGATGCTCCACGGACGCATCGAGCCCGCCGAGAGCACCCTGCAGCTGCTCCTTGCGGCGAGCATGCAACTGCCCGCCTACCTGCACCGAGTCGCCGCCGAGCGGCGCGAGTCGCCACGCGACGTGCTGACGCTGGTGAACGAGCTGCGCGGCGCCCGCGCCGAGGCGCCGCTGCCGGCGCCCCCGCCCGGTGACGCGATCGACACCTCGGAGCTCGCGGACGGCACCGGCGCCGCCGCCGCGCCGGCCGCCGACGAGGACCTGCAGCTGCTGCGGCTGGCGCGTCAGCGCTTCCAGGCCGAACTGCTCGGCCTGCTGCGCCACGACGGCACGGACGTGCGGCTGCGCAACCTGTCCAAGCTGTTCACGCTGCTGGCGCAGCGCCTGCGCCCCGGCGGACACCGGCTGTTCTGGCAGGCCTGCGCCGCGCTGGCCGAGGCGCTGGACCAGGGCGGCGTCGCGCTCGACGAGGCCGCCACCGCGGTGCTGCGCGAACTGGACGGCGAACTGCGGGCCGGTATCGCGCTCGAGCGCGGCCTGTATCGCCGCAGCCCCGATCCGGGCCTCTACCGCCGCGTGCTGGAATTGATCGCGCAGAGCCGGCCGGTCTCGCCGCAGCTGGCCGCGATCCAGCAGCGCCACCGCCTCACCGCCGATGCCGCCGCGGCGGCCAAGCCCGCGGCGCTCGACGACCTCGGCGCCACCGGGGCCGCGGTCGCGGCGCTGGGGGCGGACCTGAGCGCCGTGCTCGCGCGGCTCGAGGCGGCCGAGGGCGACGCGTTCAGCATCTCGCGCGTGCTGCGCGAGGTGGAGCCCGACCTGCGCCGCGTCGGCCAGCTGCTGGCCGGGCTCGGCTACCAGGAGGAGCACGAGATCCTGCAGCCGCAGCTCGAGCGCATCCGCTCCGGGCTGGTCGGCGGCGCGGAGCTCGACGACCGGCTCACGGAGATTTCCGCCGCCCTGCTCGA
>CAYXJM010000450.1:0-2737 GCA_964465455.1 uncultured Klebsiella sp. | reverse complement strand
GGCATGGACGCGGTGAACGCGCTGATCGACTTCATGAAGGACTTCGCGGCCCGCAAGGGCTGAGCACGGCATGACCGGGACGACGGCTTCCGCCGGCGCCCTCGAGCGCATCCGCGCCGAGATCGACGCCATCGACCAGCAGCTGCAGGAGCTGCTGAACCGCCGTGCCGCGTGCGCGCAGCAGGTCGCCGAGGTCAAGAAGGCCGAATTGCTGGCCGCGCACGGCCACGTGGAGCCGGGGCAGGTGAGTTTCTACCGCCCCGAGCGCGAGGCGCAGGTGCTGCGCCGCGTGATGGCCCGCAACGCCGGGCCGCTGCCGGCGACCGAGGTCGCGCACATCTTCCGCGAGATCATGTCGGCCTGCCTCGCGCTCGAGAAGCCGATGACGATCGCCTTCCTCGGCCCCGAGGGCACTTTCACGCAGGCCGCCGCCGTGAAGCACTTCGGCTACGCGGTGCTCAGCCGCCCGCTGCCGACCATCGGCGCGGTGTTCGACGAGGTCGAGTCGGGCGAGGCCGACTACGGCGTGGTGCCGGTGGAGAACTCCACCGAGGGCATGGTCACCCACACGCTGGACAATTTCGTGCGCTCCACGCTGAAGATCTGCGGCGAAGTGGAACTCCCGATCCGCCATCACCTGCTCGGCGCGCCGGCGTGCCGGCTGGAGAACGTCACGCGCATCTGCGCCCACGAGCAGGCCCTGGGGCAGTGTCGCCACTGGCTCGAGAAGAACTGGCCGCACATCGCGCAGCAACCGACCGCGAGCAACGCCGAGGCGGCGCGCCTCGCCGCGGCGGATCCCGCGGTCGCCGCGATCGCGGGTGACATGGCGCGCGATGCCTACGGGCTGGTGACGCTGGCCGCGAGCATCCAGGACTACGCCGACAACACCACGCGCTTCCTCGTGGTGGGCCGCGAGATGGTCAAGCCGAGCGGGCGCGACAAGACCTCGATCATCGTGTCCACGCACAACAAGCCCGGGGCGCTGTTCCGGCTGCTCGAGCCCTTCCAGCGCGAGCAGCTGATGCTGACGCGCATCGACACGCGGCCCTCGCGTTCGCAGCCCTGGACCTACCTGTTCTTCGTCGAGTTCGAGGGGCACCAGGACGATCCGAAGGTGGCGGGCGTGCTCGCCGAGCTGGAGGAGCAGACGGTGATGCTGAAGATCCTCGGTTCCTATCCGCAGGCAGTGATCTGATTCCATGGCAGAGGCACGGCTGAACGGCATGATCCCGTTCCGGCGCCCGCTGCGCGCCGGCCGCAGCGCGGGAGCGCGGCCATGAGCGCGCGCACGGGGACGCTGCTCTTCGTCGGCCTCGGCCTGATCGGCGGTTCGCTGGCGGCGGCGCTGCGCGGCACCGGCTTCGCTTCGCGCATGACGGCGTTCAACCGCAATCGCGCCACTCTCGATTACGCGCTCGGCGCCGGGCTGATCGATGCCGCGCCGGCCAGCCTCGAGGAGGCCATCGCCGAGGCCGACCTGATCGTGGTCGGTGTGCCGACGCTGACCGTGGGCGGGATCTTCGCGGCGATCCGCGATCACGGCCGCCCGGACGTGCTGGTCACCGACGTCGCGAGCGTGAAGGGCAGCGTCGTGCAGGCGGCGCGTGAGGCCTTCGGCGCGGTGCCGCCGCGGCTGGTCCCGGGTCACCCGATCGCGGGCGCCGAGAAGTCCGGCGTCGAGGCGGCGCGCGCCGACCTGTTCGTGCGCCACCGCGTGATCCTGACGCCACTGGCCGACACCGATCCCGCGGCGCTCGCCACGATCGAGCACATGTGGCGCCTGACCGGCGCCGAGGTCGTGCGCATGGACGTGGCAGAGCACGACCGCGTCCTCGCGATGACCAGCCACCTGCCACACCTGCTGGCCTTCGCGCTGGTCGACAGCCTGGCGCGCCAGCCGGCCAGCGACGAGATATTCCGCTGCGCCGCCGGGGGCTTTCGCGACTTCACGCGCATCGCCTCCAGCGACGTGGTGATGTGGCGCGACATCGCGCTCGCGAACCGCGACGCGCTGCTGGCCGCGGTGGACGGTTTCACGCAGACCCTGGACACGGTGCGCGCGGCGGTCGCCGCCGGCGACGCCGCGGGGCTGGAGCAGGTCTTCGCGCGGGCGCGCGCGGCGCGCGAGCGTTATCTGCGCTGCCTCGAGCAGGGCACCATTTCACCAGAATGACGGGGGCGACGTGACGAAGGACGGGCGAATCGATTACATCGCGAGCGGCGGCGGCGCCCTGCGCGGGGAGCTGCGCGTTCCGGGCGACAAGTCGATCTCGCACCGCTCGATCATGCTGGGCTCGCTGGCCGAGGGCACCACCGAGGTCAGCGGCTTCCTCGAGGGCGAGGACAGCCTCGCGACGCTGGCGGCCTTCCGCGCCATGGGCGTGCGCATCGAGGGGCCCGAGCAGGGGCGCGTGCGCATCGAGGGCGTGGGCATGCACGGCCTGCGCGCGCCCGCGGCTGCGCTCTATCTCGGCAATTCCGGCACCTCGATGCGGCTGCTGGCCGGCCTGCTGTCGGCGCAGCGCTTCGACGTCTGCCTGAGCGGCGACGAATCGCTGACGCGCCGCCCGATGGCGCGCGTGGCCGATCCGCTGCGCCAGATGGGTGCGCAGATCGAGACCGCCGCCAACGGACGCCCGCCGCTGTGGCTGCGCGGCGGCCACGCGCTGCACGGCATCGAGTACCACATGCCGGTGGCCAGCGCGCAGGTCAAGTCCGCGGTGCTGCTGGCGGG
>CAYXJM010000449.1:0-2745 GCA_964465455.1 uncultured Klebsiella sp. | reverse complement strand
ACAGGAATCATCCAGGCCACCGGCGCGATCCGCCGCCTCGAGCGCCGCGGCGGCGACGTGCGCCTGCACGTCGGCACCGGCAAGCTCGATCTGGGCGACGTGCGCGCCGGCGACAGCATCGCGACCAGCGGCGTGTGCCTCACGGTGGTGGAGTCAGGCGCCGACTGGTTCGCGGCCGACGTCTCGCTGGAAACGCTGGGTCTCACCACGCTCGGCGGCCTGGCCGCGGGCGCGCGCGTGAACCTCGAGAAGGCGATGGCGGTGGGGGACCGCCTCGGCGGGCACATCGTCAGCGGCCACGTCGACGGCGTCGGGGAAATCGTCTCGCTGCGGCCCGACGGCCGCTCCACGCGCTACCGCCTGCGTGCGCCCGCGGCGCTCGCGCGCTACATCGCGCACAAGGGCTCGATCTGCGTCGACGGCGTGAGCCTCACCGTGAACAGCGTCGACGGCGCCGAGTTCGAACTGAACATCATCCCGGTGACGGCTGCCGAGACCATCTTCGGCGACTACCGTCCCGGCACCCGCGTCAACCTCGAAGTGGACATGATCGCGCGCTACCTCGAGCGCCTGCTGCTGGGCGAGGCGGCGGCACACCCGGGCGCCGCCGCCGGCGGCGTCACGCACGAACTCCTGGCCCGGAGCGGATTCCCGAGCACATGAACATCGACACCACGCAGCAACTGATCGACAGCTTCCGCCACGGCAACATGGTGGTGCTGCTCGACGACGACGACGAGAACCTCGGCGGGGTGCTGCTCGCGCCGGCCGAGGACATCACGGCCGAGAAGGTGAACTTCATGGCGCGGCAGGCGCGCGGGCTGATCTGCCTCAGCCTGACCGCCGAGCGCTGCGCGCAGTTGCACCTGCCGCTGATGGTGGACAGCGCCTCGCGCAGCGTCTACGCCAGCCGCTTCACGGTCTCGATCGAGGCGGCCGAGGGCATCAGCACGGGCATTTCCGCGGCCGACCGCGCGCACACGATCCGCACCGCGGTGGCGCGCGGCGCGCAGCCGCGCGACGTGGTGCAGCCGGGCCACGTGTTCCCGCTGCGCGCGGAGCCGGGCGGCGTGCTGAAGCGGGCCGGCCACACCGAGGGCGGCTGCGACCTCGCGCGGCTCGCCGGCTACGAGCCCGCGGCGGTGCTGGCCGACGTGCTGAACGACGACGGCACGCTCGCCACCGGCGAGCGCCTGCTCGCCTTCGCGCGCCAGCACGGCCTGCGCGTCGGCAGCATCGCCGGCCTGATCCAGTTCCGCGTGCGCAACGAGACCACGGTGCACCGCATCCGCGAGGGCGACGTGCAGACCGTCCACGGTGCCTTCCGGCTGCACGTGTTCCGCGACGCCGACGACGGGCGCGTCCACCTCGCGCTCGCGCGCGGTGCGATCGATCCCGCGACCCCGACGCTGGTGCGCGTGCAGGGGGGCGCGGCGCTGCGCGACCTGCTGTGCACGGAAGTGCCGGGGAGCGCGCCGAACTGGAACGCCGCGCGCTGCATCGAGCGCATCGCGCGCGAGGGGCGCGGCGTGATGGTGCTGCTGAGCCAGCCCGAGAGCGAGCAGCAACTGCTGGCCAGCGTCGAGGTCGCGCTCGGCGGCGAGGCGGCCGCCGAGGCGCCGTCGCCCGAAGGCGGCCGCAGCGTGCTGAACCTGGTCGGCGTGGGCTCGCAGATCCTGCGCCAGCTCGGCGTGGGGCAGATGCGGCTGATGGGCGCGCCGATGCGCTACAACGCGATTTCCGGCTTCGGGCTCGAGGTGGTCGAGCACGTCGCGTACTGAGCGCGCGCCGCTGCGATGGCCGGGACCGGCGTTTGATGGCAGAATTGGCGCCCTTTTGCGCAAACCCACGGGCAGGACGATGGCTGAGATCAGGACAATCGAGGGAGTCTTCGCGGCGGGCTCGGCGCGTTTCGCGCTGGTGGCGAGCCGCTTCAACAGTTTCGTGGTGGAAAGCCTCGTCGCCGGCGCCGTCGACGCGCTGCGCCGTCACGGCGTCGCCGATGCGCAGATCACGCTGGTGCGCTCGCCGGGCGCCTTCGAGCTGCCGCTGGTGGTGCAGAAGGTCGCGGCCAGCGGCAACTACGATGCGATCATCGCGCTCGGCGCCGTGATCCGCGGCGGCACGCCGCACTTCGAGTACGTCGCGGGCGAGTGCACCAAGGGCATCGCGCAGGTGTCGCTCGCGAGCGGCCTGCCGATCGCCTTCGGCGTGCTGACCGTAGACACCATCGAGCAGGCCATCGAGCGCGCCGGCACCAAGGCCGGCAACAAGGGCGCGGAAGCCGCCCTGTCGGCGCTCGAGATGGTCAGCCTGCTCGGCCGGTTGTGAGCGCGGGTGCCGGCTTGAGCGACAACGCGCCCGAAAACGAACGTCGCCAGCTCGCCGCCGCGCGGCGCAAGGCGCGCCATTACGCGGTGCAGGCGCTGTACCAGTGGGCGATGACGGACAATTGCCTGGCCGACATCGAGCAGCATTTCACCGAGGAATTCGATTTTCGCGGCACGGACACGGAGTACTTCCGTGAATTGCTGCACGGTGTGCCGGCCGATGTCGCCGCGATCGAGGCCGCGATGGAGCCCTACCTCGACATTGCCCTCGAAAAGCTCGGTCCGGTCGAGCGCGCGGTGCTT
This sequence comes from uncultured Klebsiella sp., assembly GCA_964465455.1. Lineage (GTDB taxonomy): Bacteria > Pseudomonadota > Gammaproteobacteria > Pseudomonadales > UBA5518 > UBA5518. Next base: position 112 of record CAYXJM010000449.1, on the reverse strand, counting down.
CGCCTGGCGGTGTGGGAGCTCGAGGCCCGTCCCGACGTGCCCTATCGCGTGGTGCTCAGCGAAGCCGTCGCGCTGGCGAAGAAATTCGGTGCCGCCGAGAGCCACCGTTTCG
>CAYXJM010000448.1:0-2760 GCA_964465455.1 uncultured Klebsiella sp. | reverse complement strand
GCTGCTGCACGACACGATCCGCAACAACGTGACGCTGGGGGATCCCGCGCTCGGCCCGGCCGAGGCCGAACGCGCGCTGCGCGAGGCGGGCGCGTGGGAGTTCGTGTCCGCGCTGCCGGACGGCATGGAGCACGTCGTCGGCGAACGCGGCGGCAAGCTCTCCGGCGGCCAGCGCCAGCGCATCATGATCGCCCGCGCCCTGGTCGGCGGCCCGCGCCTGCTGGTGCTGGACGAGGCGACCAGCGCGCTCGACGCCGCGTCCGAGGCGGCGATCTGCGCCACACTGGCCGGGCTGCGCGGGCGCCTGACGATCGTCGCGATCACGCACCGCGAGGCGATGGCGCAGGTCGCCGACCGCGTCTACCGCCTGGACGCCAGGCCGGGCGCGGCCCGCGAGGGAGGCAAAGCGCCATTGCTGCGGCCCGGAAATGAGCCATATTCCCTTGCCGCCTCGTCCTGACGGCGGGCTAAATGCCGCCGGGTCCGGGGCAAACACGGGTGGAAACATGCTCGAGCAGGCGCTGGAGGCGGGCGGCATCGGGATCTGCGTGAAGGATCGCGACAAGCGCGTGCTGATGCAGAACGCGACCTGCCGCGACATCTGCGGCGACCGCGGGGGCGAGGTCTGCGAGGACGGCTGCATGCGGCTGCACGACGCGGACGGCGCCCGGCAGTGGGCGGATCGCGGCTGCAGCGCCTACCGCGGCAGCGCGATGCACGGCGGCGTCTTCGACGTGGCCCTGATCTGCAGCTCCGAGCGCATCGTCACGTTCCTGCAGCCGCTGCGGGACGCGCACGCCGCGGCGCTCGCACGCTGCGCCGACAAGGGCCTCACGCGGCGCGAGCGCCAGATCGTGGGCCTGCTGATCCGCGGCCGCACGAATGCCGAGCTGTGCACCGGGCTCGGGATCACCCGCTCCACGCTGCGCACGCACCTGAACAGGATCTACGCCAAGCTGCGCGCGGGCGGGGAGCCGATCGATTTCCTGCCGCGCCGCCGGCTCGCCGCGAAACCCTGAGCGCCGGCGCGGCCCTGCGGCCCCCGGCCGCGCGAGGCGCGGCCCGCTACGCGAGCCCGGTCTGCTCGAGGAGCTTCGCGAGATGCTCGCGCTGCTCGTCTTCGGCCGGCGCGGCGAGGGCCGCCGCGGGCGTCTGCGCCGGTGCCGGTGCCGGCAGCTCCAGCGTCTCGCCCGCCACGAGGCGCTCGCACACCGCGCGGTAGTGCTTCTCGAACACCGGGAAGGCCTTCGCCTCGGTGCTCGAGGCGAGGAAGAACCAGCCCGCCGCGCGCCCGGCGTGGAACACCGCCGGGTGGCTCCAGCGCTGCGCGTGCTTGGGCTCGGGCGCGAGGCAGGCCTCGCGGTAGGCCGCGTGCGCGTCGGGCAGGCCCTGGGCGCGCAGCTTCGCCTCGCGGCAGCAGTCCAGCATGCGGTGCAGCGTCGGCAGGTATTCCGAGGTCTCGATGCAGCGGCGCGCCCCGAGCAGGATGGTCTCGGCGCTGTGGCCGGCGAGGCTGTCCAGCCACAGCCGCTTGATCTGGCTGAGCTGCTCGGCGTCGTGATAGGCGCTGTAGTACTGGTTGTGGTAGTTCAGGCGGAACAGCGCGAAGACCTGGTTGATCGCATCGACCAGCGCCGGGTCGCGGCGGTGCTCAGTCGGCCCAGCTCCGGTCCGTGAGGTCCTCGGCGAGGCTTCGAGATCGCGTATTGCCCGTTCCACCAGGTCTTTGCCGTGTTCCATGAGTCTGCTCCGCGGTGTGCCCCGCTTGGTGGCTGCGCGCCCAATGATACTTCACGTGCTGCAGGAACTTGCTGTTCCACGAGGGATAGACCTCGCCGGAGTCGGTCCAGAACATCACGAACTCCGGCAGCAGCGCGCGCGCGAAGGCGGCGTCGATGTTGGCCATGCGCAGGATGTCGTAGACGTCCGGCGAGGGCTCCCAGCCGGCCGGGATGCGCCGCGGCTCGCTGTCGAGGTCCATGGTCTGCGTGTAGCGCGCCCACTGCCGCTTCACGTGCGTCACGAAGCGCGAGTTCCAGGTGCGCGAGGCCTCGCGCCGCTCGGTCCAGTACAGCACGAACTCCGGCACCGCGTCCTCGATGAAGTGGCGGCTGACGCCGGCGCGCAGCAGGATCTCCATCGCGTCGGGGGCCGGCTCCCAGTCGTGCCCGATCTGGCGCGGCACGTCGTCGGGCGGCTCGGCGTTCGCCTCCTGCTCGCGCCAGCGCCGGATCACGTGGGAGCGGAACTTGGCGTTCCACGAGAACGCCGGCTCGCCGCGGTCGGACCAGTACAGCACGAACTCGTCGAGCTGCGCCTCGGCGAAGGCGCGCGGAATGCCGTGCAGGGCGAGCTGGCGCAGCACCTCGCCGTCGGGCTGCCAGCGCGTGGCGATCAGCGCCTTGGTGCCGGCGGGGCGCGATTCCTGCGTCCGCGCGGGCGGCGCCGGCGCTGCCGGCGCGTGCTGGTCCAGCGCGAAGCGCAGGCAGTGGCTCTGCTCGAGCGGCGGTGAATCGAGCACGAGCACGCCCTTGTCGCGCAGGCTCGCGCTGACGCGCTGGCAGTCGCGCTCGGTCCAGAACGGCAGCAGCCGCAGCAGCTCCTGCTTGTCGATCTCGTGCCAGCGCTGCCCGGGACGCGCGCAGAACTGCGCGGCGTCGTGCAGCAGCGCGAGCATCACGGCCTCCTCGAGACCGATGGTGGCGGCCAGCGTCGGCGAGATGACCAGCGGGCGTTCGGGGAAGAGACTCGATGCCATGG
>CAYXJM010000447.1:0-2763 GCA_964465455.1 uncultured Klebsiella sp. | reverse complement strand
CTGTCGTGCGGCGCGATCGCGCGCACCACGTCCTGCACCCGGGCGATCACGCGCCGGAAGTCGACGCGCGGCTCCGCCGCCTCGAGCCCCAGCCGGTCGGCGTGGCGCATCTCGTGCGCCAGCCGCGCGCTGCGGATCAGCGCCTTGCTCGGCACGCAGCCGGTGTTCAGGCAGTCACCGCCCATGCGGCGGGACTCGACCAGCGTGACGCCGGCCTTCACGGTTGCGCCGATGTAGGCGCTGACCAGTCCCGCGGCGCCGCCGCCGATCACCACGAGGTTGCGCTCGAAACGACGGGGACGCTGCCATTTCGCGTACGCGCGCCGCGCCTGCAGCACGGCCAGCACGCGCCTGGCGAGCAGCGGAAACGCGCCCAGCAGGGCGAACGACAGCAGCAGCGAGGGCGAGACGATGTCGCCCATCGCCTCCACGCGCGCGAGCTGCGTGCCCGCGTTCACGTACACCAGCGTGGCGCCCAGCATCGCGAGCTGGCTCACCCAGTAGAAGGTGCGTGCCGGAATCGGCGTCAGCCCCATCGCCAGGTTGACCAGGAAGAACGGCAGCGGCAGCAGGCGCAGCGTGAACAGGTAGAACGCGCCGTCGCGCGCGAAACCCTCGTCGACGGCGCGCGACCACGCCGCGAAGCGCCGCTGCACCGCGTCGCGCAACAGGTAGCGCGCGCTGAGGAACGCGAGCGTCGCCCCGATGCTCGAGGCAAAGGACACCAGCACGGTGCCCCACGCGAGGCCGAACAGCGCACCGCCCGCGAGGCTCATCACCGCCGCGCCGGGGAACGACACCGCGGCGATCAGGACGTAGAGCAGGAAGTAACCGGCCGCCACCAGCAGCCAGGAGCGCTCGAGCAGGGTCGAGAGCTCCGCGCGGCTGGCCTTGATGCCCTCGAGCGTCAGCACGCGGTCGAGGTCGAGGACCAGCAACAGCACGAGCAGCAGCGCGAGCAGCAACAGCAGTCCGGCCTTCCTGATGTTCACGCGCGCGCTCCGCTGGTTCCGCGAAGAGCCTATTGTGCCCGATCGCGCGCCGAGCGGGCGGCGCCATTGCGTGCGCCGGGCCTCGGGCTCGAGCGAGGGAGCCGGCAGGCTGTGGACATCGCAAAACCCTGCTCTTAAGCTCCGGCGTTCGCGCCGCCAGCGCAGCGCGCTTACCAACGATTCGGGAGGAACGGGACATGCGGAAGAAACTGATTGCCCTGGCGCTGTCGGGCAGCCTCGTCGCGGCGGGATTCAGCACCGGCGTCGCGGCGGCGGTCGTCGACACGCAGCGGGCGGTGAGCATGGACGCGCGCGGGCAGCGCGTCGCCGCGGCGCAGGCGACGCTGGCGCGTGAAGACGTGCGCGCGGCGATGATCGAGCTCGGCGTCGATCCGGCCGAGGCACGGCTGCGCGTGGCCGCGCTGAGCGACGCGGAACTGGCGCAACTCGAGGGCCGGCTGCAGCAGCTGCCGGCTGGCGGCAGTGCGCTGGGCGTGATCGGCGCGGTGTTCCTCGTGCTGATCATCCTCGAAATCACCGGCGTGATCGACGTCTTCAAGAAGCTCTGAGCATGCGCCCGGCGCGGCGCGCGGCCGGCCTGCGCCGGCTGCGGACCCTGGTGCTGGCAGTCGCACCGGCGCTGCTCCCGGGCTGCGCCATCAATCCCCCGCTGCAACTCGACGCGCTGGCCTCGCGCGAGGCCGGCGTGCGCCTGGCGTCCGTGCCGTTCCACGCGCAGACCGCGTTCCAGTGCGGCCCGGCGGCTCTCGCCGGCGTGCTCGGCTCGGCCGGCGTGGCGACCAGCCCCGAGGCGCTGGCGCCCCAGGTCTACCTGCCCGGACGCGAAGGCAGCCTCCAGCTCGAGCTGCTCGCCGCGGCGCGGCGCGCGACTCGCCTGCCCTACCTGCTCGGCGGCACGCCGCGCGCGCTGGTGGCCGAGCTCGAGGCAGGCCGGCCCGTCCTGGTGCTGCAGAATCTCGGTACGCCGCACCTGCCGCGCTGGCACTACGCGGTGCTGACGGGCTTCGATGTCGAAGGCAACCGCTTCTTCCTCGACAGCGGCGAGCGGCGCGGGATGACCGTGCGTGCCCCGGCCTTCCTGCGCAGCTGGGACTGGGCCGGGCGCTGGTCCATGGTCGCCCTGCGGCCCGGCGAGTTGCCGGCCGCGCCCGACGCGCAGGCCTTCCTCGACGCGGCAACGGACTTCGAGGCCGTCGCCCCGCCGGAGGCGGCGGCGCGCGTGTGGCAGGCGGCCGCCGACGCGTGGCCGGAACGCTCGCTGCCCCAGCTCGCGCTGGGCAACCTGGCCTATCGGGCGCGGGACCTGGCGCGCGCCGCGGCGCACTATCGCCGCGGGCTCGCGAGCGATCCGCACGATCCCGCGCTGCTGAACAACCTGGCCTCGGTGCTGGGCGAGCTGGGCTGCCCGCGCCGTGCCGAGGCGCTGCTGCGGCCGCTCACCGCGACGCTCGCGGACGATTCATCCTGGAAGGCCACGATCGGCGCCACGCTCGCGGAACTGGGCGCGCGGACCGGCGCGGATGGCTTATCCTGTAGTGCGATGCCGTCGCCCTGAGCAGGGGCGTGCAGTCCGAACGTGACACCGTCGACAGGACACGCTGAACAGTGGAAGCCTCCGCATGACTCCGGACCCCTCGCCTCGCCGGCAAGATCCTGTCTCGATCGCGTTTCCCGAACTGCAGAACTTCTCGCTGGTGCTCGGCGGACCGCTGTGGCAGATGCTGCGCAAGGCACGCCTGGACGACGACGC
>CAYXJM010000446.1:0-2773 GCA_964465455.1 uncultured Klebsiella sp. | reverse complement strand
GATCGCGCGGCGCAACGGCGGCCAGGAAGTGCTATGGCAGCAGCGGAAATAGCCACGCCGCACCCCTGACCCCGCTGGAATCCCCGTAGCGCGCCGGCACCAGCGCGGTGCGCACCACGTCGGAGAACACCCACTCGCCCCAGCGCGCGGGCACCTCGTCGTAAAGCCCCGCGATATTGCTGACGCCGCCGCCGAGTACGATGACGTGCGGGTCCAGCACGTTGATGACCTGCGCCAGCGCGAAAGCGAGCTGTCCGGCGTAGAGATCCAGCACATGCCGCGCCAGCGGATCGCCGCTCGACGCCAGCGCCGCCACGCCAGCCGCGTCGGGGGAACGTGCGGATGAATCCGGAACCGCGGCGGCGGCGGGGGATCGTCCGGATGAATCCGGACCTACGGCGGCGCGCCGTGCGGGGGCATCCCGCGACCATCCCGTAGGTTCGAATTCATTCGAACACCTGCCGCGCCCGGCTTCGTACGCACGCTCCCCCGCCAGTTCGCGGAACGTCCGCACCAACCCCGCCCCCGACAGCCACGTCTCGACGCAGTCGCTGCGTCCGCAATAGCACGCGCGCCCCGCCGCCAGTCCGCCGCGCGGCCCGCCGAACAGGTTGTGCCCCCACTCGCCCGCAATCGCGTTCGGGCCCGCGAGCAGCCGGCCGCCGACGCAGATGCCGCCGCCCACGCCGGTGCCGAGGATCACGCCGAAGACCGTCGCCGCACCCGCCGCGGCGCCGTCGGTCGCCTCCGACAGCGCGAAGCAGTCGGCGTCGTTGGCAATGCGCACCTCGCGCCCCAGCCGCGCGCACAGGTCCTCGCGCAGCCGCTCGCCGTTCAGCCAGGTGGAATTGCAGTTGCGCATGCGCCCCGAGACCGGCGAGGCCGCCCCCGGCGTGCCCACGCCCACGCTGCCGCGCTCGCCCAGGTCCGACTCGATGCGCCGCACCAGCGCGGAGATCGCCTCGAGCGTCCGACGGTAATCGGACTGCGGCGCCGGCACGCGCTCGCGCCACAGCACGCCGCCGGATGCATCGAGCGCGATGCCCTCGATCTTGGTGCCGCCGAGGTCTATGCCGATGCGGATCACCGCCGGCCGCACCTCAGAAAATCATGACCAGGAACGCGATGATCACCAGCCAGACCAGCAGCGCGCGGCTGTTGAGGTTCTCGATGGCCTGCAGTTCGCGCGAACCGCGCGCGATCAGCGCATCGGTACCCTCCTCCGCTGCCGGCGCGGCAAAGGCCAGCGCCGCGTTGCCGCAGCGTTCCAGCACCTCCTCGGTGGCGGTGCGCGCCTCGCCGATCACGCGCTGCCACGCGTAGAGACAGGCGTCGAAGTCCCCGACCAGCGCGAAGCTGATGCCGGCGAGACGCGCCGGCAGCCACTCGATCCAGTGCAGCAGCGTGCCGTTCCCGCTCACCGCAGGCGTCGCGGCGGGCCGCCCTTCGGGGGCAGCATCCATCGCTGCCTGGGCTGGCGCATCATCCACCGCCGCACCCACCGGCTCGACCACCGCCGCCGATGCCGGCCCGGCCTGAAGGCCCGCGTCACGCCGCGAGGCCTCGTTCTCGAGCACCGCGATGCGATAGGCCAGCGCGCCGGCGGGCCCCAGCGCCACGAACCAGAACAGGACCGCGAACAGCCGTTCGAAATGACGGTAATAAAGGCGGCGGCGCGCGAGCTCGTGCAGCCCCTGCGGGTGCGCGACGACGTCGTGCTCGGGCAGGTGGCTCGCCGACTCGGTGCTGAGCTGCTGGAACGCGGCCTGGAAGTCGCCACGGCTCCAGCGCTGCAGGTAGTCGGTGAGCGCCGCGGCCAGGTTGCCGCGCCCGAGCGCATACAGCAGCACCAGCACGAACAGCGCGAGTTCGGCGAGCCCGAACAGGCGGCCGCTCACCGCGCGCTGCAGCAACAGCACGCCGATCACGGGCACGATGATCAGCACCGCCTGGCGCGGGATGCCGCCAATCCGCGCCGCGATCCAGCCCCGGTACACGGCGTACCAGCGGTCCCGCTGCAGCGGCCCGTTGCCGTTCAGCTGGAGGATCCCCAACGCGACCAGAACTGCCAGAAACTCCACTACTGCTCTCCTTCCGGGCTCACTGCGCCCGGCTCAATCGCGAGCCGCCAGCGCCGCGCGATAACGCACCCAGTCGAAAGCGGGCCCGGGATCGGTCTTGCGCCCCGGCGCGATGTCCGCGTGGCCGACGATACGCCCGGCGGTGATCGCCGGGTACGCGCGCATCAGCGCGCGGGTCACCCGCACCAGGCGCGCGTACTGCGCCCGGGTGTACGGGCGCTCGTCGGTGCCCTCGAGCTCGATGCCCACGCTGAAATCGTTGCAGTGCGGGCGCCCCTCGAAGCGCGATTCGCCCGCATGCCAGGCACGCCGGTCGAACGGCACGAACTGCGTCAGGCGCCCGCGCCGGTCGATCAGCAGGTGCGCCGACACCCGCAGCCCCTGCAGGCGCTCGAAATACGGGTGCATCGTACAGTCGAGGCAATTGAGGAACAATTGCTCGACGAAGCCGCCGCCGAAACGTCCCGGCGGCAGGCTGATGTTGTGGATGACCAGAAGGTTGATCTCGCCCGGATCGGGGCGCTCGTTGGCGTTCTCCGACGGCAAGCGCCGCGCCCCGCGCAGCCAGCCGGATTCAATGGGGAGAGGCGTTCGATGGCGCAAGCTGGGAGTCCGGGCGCGAAATGACCCGCTCATTCTACCCGCGCGGCCACGTCGTGGTCGCGGGCACCGGTCGTCGGTATCGGTCGCGG
>CAYXJM010000445.1:0-2777 GCA_964465455.1 uncultured Klebsiella sp. | reverse complement strand
CTGCGCATCGAGCTGCGGGCGCTGCCGGCCGGCCCCAGCGCCGCCGACATGATGGCCAATGCCGCCTTCGCGCTCGGCCTGGCGCGGGGGCTGCGCGAGCGCATCGACGACTGGCTGCCGGGCATTCCGTTCGCGATCGCCGAGAGCAATTTCTACCGCGCGGCCGAGCACGGCCTCGATGCCGCGCTGCTCTGGCCCGACGCGCGCGGCGCGCTGGTGCGGCGCAACGCGGCCGCGATCGCGTGCCAGCTGCTGCCGCTCGCCGCGCGCGGGCTGCGCCTGCTCGGCGTGCACGCCGCCGAGGCGGAGCGCTTTCTCGGCATCATGGCCACGCGGCTCGAACGCCGCACCAGCGGCGCCGCGTGGCAGCTCGCGCAACTCGCGCGGCTCGAGGCGCGGCACGGACGCTCCCGCGCCCTCGCGCTGCTCGTCGGGCGCTACGCCCGCCACGCGCTCGACAACACCCCCGTGGCCGAATGGCCGGACCTCGAATGAAGCGACCGATACAGTTCCTGCGCAACCCGGACCCCGCCCGGATACCGCCCGACTTCCTCGATTTCCTGCGCAAGCTGGGCGGACCCACGCTGATCGTGCTGGACGGCGAGGAGCGCGACCGCACGCGCGCGCTGGCAACGCTGCTGCACGGCAACGAACCCTCCGGGGCGCGCGCGATCCACCAGTGGCTGCGCGCCGGCCGGCGCCCGCGCACCAACCTCGTGTGCCTGCTGGCCGCGGTGCACACGGCGCTGCACGAGGAGCCGTTCCGCCACCGCTTCATGCCGGGACAGCGCGACCAGAACCGCTGCTTCCGTCCGCCCTTCGACGACGCGCCCGGACACATCGCGGCGCATTTCCTCGAGCTCCTGCAGCAGCACCGTCCCGAGTGCCTGCTGGACGTGCACAACACCTCGGGGTTCGGCCCGGCGTTCGGCGTGGTGCCGCACGAGGACCTCGCGCACGAGGCCATCGTGTCGCGGTTCTGCAGCCACCTGATCATCACCGACCTGAAGCTCGGCGCCCTGATGGAGATCAGCGGCTCGCCCTGCCCCGCCGTCACGGTGGAATGCGGGGGCGCGCGCGATCCCGTGGCGGACCGCATCGCCGCTGAGGGGCTGGAGCGCTACCTGATGGACGCGGACGTGATGGGCAGCGTGGCCGGCGGACGCCGTCTCGACGTCTACCACCACCCGGTGCGGCTGGAGCTCCAGCCCGATGCCAGCATCGCCTACTGCGACGACGCGCTGCCGGGCATCGACCTCACCGTGCCGCCGGCGCTGGAGCGCTGCAACTTCGGCGGCGCCGGGCCCGAGACCCCGATCGGCTGGCTGGGAGAGCGCGGCACCGCGGCGCTGCGCGTGCGCAACGCCGCTGGCGAGGACGTGCTGGCGCAGTACTTCACGGCGCGCAACGGGCGGCTCTACCCGGCGCAGAAGCTCAAGCTGTTCATGGTCACGACGAACCCGCAGATCGCGCTCAGCGACTGCCTGCTCTACGCCGCCGCCGAGCGCGAGCACACCCGCCCGTAGGTCCGGCTGAAGCCGGACCCACGGGTCAGTGCAGGATGCGGTGCAGCTCGACCTGCACGCCCTGCACGCGCATCCCGAGCATCGTGATCTCGCCGCGGTAGCGGCGCTCGCCGTCGCTGGTGAACTCGAAGCCGAAGCTGCGCCGGATGCGCAGCTGGCCCGTGTCGTCGCGCGCCAGCGCGATGCGCTGGCGGCTCACGGTTTCATCGAGCAGCTGCAGCCCCACGTTGCGGCAGTAGTCGCGGCCCACGCTGAGCGCCCGCTCGCGCACGCGCATGCCGTCGTAGTACAGCCACGCCGCCAGCGCGAGCAGCGCGCCGAGAAACAGCTGTTCAGTCATCGCCGCCCCACGTGAAGTGCTCGCCGACCATCTGCTCCGACAGGGCCCACAGGCGCCGGGCCGCCGCCGGATCGGTCGCGTAGCGGCGGTAACCCGTGTCGCCGCTGTCGGTGTCCGCGACCGGCACTCCCACCTGGCAGTCCTCGAGATACAGCCCGCCGCGCCCGGCGAGCTCGGGCGCGACGGCGGCCCACACCGAGGTCGCCGCCCCCGCCTGCAGCGACTTGAACGCCATGCGCGCGCCGGGACCGCGGCGGCTCATCAGCACCGCGAAGTCATCGCGCTGCAGGTGGCGGGCGAGGTCCGTTTCCGCGATCGCGCCGGGATGCACGGCGTTCGCGGTGATGCCGCAATCGGCCAGCCGGCGCGTGAGCTCCACCGAGAACAGGACGTTGGCGGTCTTGGCCTGGCCGTAGGCCTCCCACTTGTCGTAGGGCCGCGCGCGGAAATCCGGGTCCTCGAAGTCCACGTTGCCCGCCTTGTGCCCGCCGGAGCTCAGGTTCACCACGCGCGCGGGCGCACCGCGCTCGAGCAGCGGCACCAGCAGGCAGGTGAGCAGGAAATGTCCGAGGTGGCACACCGCGAACTGCATCTCGTGCCCGTCGGCGGAATAGGCCAGCGGGCTCGCCATCACGCCGGCGTTGTTCACCAGCACGTTCAGGCGATCGTGCCGGGCCGCATAGGTGCGCACCGCTTCGCGCACGCTGGCGAGCGAGGCGAGATCGACCTGCAGCCAGTCGACGTCGGCGTTGCCGGTCCGGCCGGCGATCTCGCTCGCGGCGCGTTCGAGCTTTGCCGCGTCGCGGGCCGCGAGCGTCACGGCGGCGCCGTGCGCCGCGAGCGCCCGGGCCGCTTCGAGCCCGAGGCCGCCGGAGGCACCGGTCACCAGCACGCGGGTGCCGCGCAGGTCC
>CAYXJM010000444.1:0-2810 GCA_964465455.1 uncultured Klebsiella sp. | reverse complement strand
CGTCCAGCGGGCAGTGGTAGAGCTCCGCCTGCTCGAGCAGGCGCAGGCGGTGGTCGATGCCGCCGTCGACGTTGATGACCCGCGTGTGACGCTTGATCATCGCGATCGCCGGCAGGAAACGTGCGCGCTGCAGGCCGTCGCGGTAGAGGTCGTCGGGCACCACGTTGGATGTGGCCACCAGCGTCACGCCGCGCGAGAACAGTTCCTCGAACAGGCCCGCCAGCAGCATGGCGTCGGTGATGTCGGCGACGAAGAACTCGTCGAAGCAGAGCAGCCGTGCCTCGCGCGCTATGCGCTGGCCGATCAGCCGCAGCGGGTTCTTCTCCCCCGCGCAGTCGCGCAGCTCCCGGTGCACGCGCTGCATGAAGCGGTGGAAGTGCGTGCGCAGCTTCTCCTCGAACGGGACGCTCTCGAAGAACAGGTCCATCAGGTGCGTCTTGCCCCGCCCGACCCCGCCCCAGAGGTAAAGCCCCGTGACCGGAGTGCGAGCGTCGCCGGAGGAGCGCGCCACCAGCCGGCGCAGCCGGCCGGCGCGCGCGGGCCGCGCCGTGAGCTCCTCGTAGACGCGCTGCAACTCGGCGACGGCACGCTCCTGCGCCGGGTCGTGGACGAAACCGGGTCGCCCCAATTCCGCGCGATAGCGTTCTGCCGGCCCCATGTCCCCTCGCTCACCCACCATTCGACCTCCAGGCGGTTGCGCAATGTATCGATGCGCCCCCGCGCGAGCAACCGTTGCGCGCCTACCTCGGCCCGGGCTTAGTCGCTATACTCGCGCCGACCACCCCGAGGGGAGCCATCCCGTTGTACAGTTCCGCCGCCTTCTGGATCACCGCAATCGCATGCCTGCTCGCCGGCGCCGCGGCCGGCTGGGTGATCCGGCGTCAACTCGACCCCGCGGAGCAGCGTCAACGCGATCTCGAGCGGCGGCTGCTCGAGAACGAACTGGCGCTGCGCGACTACAAGTCGCAGGTCACCGCGCACTTCAAGGGCACGGCCGAGCGCGTCAACCGGCTCACGGAGGATTACCGCGAACTGCACCAGCACCTGGCCGAAGGCGCCCTGGGGCTGTGCGAACCGCGCCAGCCCGGCGAGGAGCCGCCGCTGCTCACCAGTCTCGGCGGCCCGGGTTACCGCCCGGTCCCGCCGGCGGCCGGCGGCGTGAGCCCGCCGCTCGACTATGCGCCGCGGACCTCGCCGCAGCAGCCGGGAATGCTCAACGAGGAATACGGCCTGGAACGGGTCCATGCCGGCTGAGCGCATGCCTGCGCCCGTGGCCGCGCCGGCGTGAAACTGCCCGGCGTGAGCGACTGGCGCGCGCTGGGGTGGCCGGTCGCCACCGGCCTGATGGCAGCGCTGCTCATCCTCCAGGCCCTGCACTACCGTGAACTCACCGGCCAAGCGGTGGCGCCCGGCGCAGCCCCGACCGGCGCGGCGCCGGCATCCTACGCCGCGGCCGTGCGCCGCGCCACGCCCGCGGTAGTCAACATCTACACGCGCAAGGTCGTCCGCCGGCCCTACAACCCGCTGTTCGACGAACCGTACTTCCAGCGGCTGTTCAGGCGCGGCACGGCCCCGCAGCGCGAGCGCATCCAGCGCAGCCTCGGCTCGGGAGTGATCGTGTCCGCCGACGGCTACCTGCTCACGAACAACCACGTTATCGAGGGCGCGAGCGAGATCCTGGTGCTGCTGGCCGACGGGCGCGAGGCGATTGCCACCGTGATCGGCACCGATCCCGACACCGATCTCGCGGTGCTCGACATCGACCTGCCGGACCTGCAGCCGATCCCGGTCGGCAACCCGGACGCGGCCGAAGTCGGCGACGTCGTGCTGGCGATCGGCAACCCCTACGGCTTCGAACAGAGCGTGTCGCAGGGGATCATCAGCGCGACCGGGCGCTCCGGGCTGCAACTCAACACCTACGAGAACTTCATCCAGACCGATGCCGCCATCAACCCGGGCAACTCCGGCGGCGCGCTGCTCGATGCGCAGGGCAACCTGCTCGGCATCAACACCGCGATCATCGCCCCTACGGGCGGATCGCAGGGCATAGGCCTCGCGATCCCGGCGGACTACGCGATCAAGGTGCTGCAGGACATCGTCGCGCACGGCTACGTGGTGCGCGGCTGGCTGGGCGTCGAGGTGCAGCCCCTGCCCGCGCGCGTCGTCACCACCGCGGGCGCGCACACCGGACTGGTCGTGAGCGACGTCGAACCGGAAAGCCCCGCGCAGGCGGCCGGCGTGCACCCGGGCGACATCCTGCTCGCACTGAACGGCACGGCGACGAGCCAGGGGCGCAACGCGATGTACCGCATCGCGCTGATGGCGCCGGGAGATGCCTTCGAACTGGAGATCTACCGCGACGGGAAACTCATCCGGCTCGGTGGAAAGCTGGGGCAGCGCCCTCAGGACTGAGCGCCCAGCCCGGCATCCAGCGCCGCGAGCATGAGCTCGTTCTCGGCCGGCGCCCCGATCGTGAGGCGCAGACAGTTGGCCAGCAGCGGATGCCCGCCGTCGAGGCACTTCACCAGGACGCCGCGCCGCGCCATGCCTTCGTGCACGGCGCGCGCCGATCCCTGGCGCGGGCGCACCAGCAGGAAGTTCGCCTCGCTCGGCCAGCTCTGCAGCCTCGCGTCGGCCTGCAGCCGCGCGAGCAGGCGCGCGCGCTCGGCCACGATCAGCCGCGTCTGCGCGTCGAGCACGTCGAAATGCTCCAGCGCCACCTCGGCCGCGACCTGGTTCAGCGTGCCGATGTTGTACGGCAGGCGGATCTTGTCGAACTCCGCGATCCAGCGCGGATCGCCGATCAGGTA
>CAYXJM010000443.1:0-2811 GCA_964465455.1 uncultured Klebsiella sp. | reverse complement strand
CTTCAGACGCCGTTTTCTCCGGAAGTTCGGGACAGGCCAACGGAAATCTGAGGGGGCATTCTATGGGAATGGCCCCGGCAGAAAAAGGGGAAGCGGTAATACTCCCCCACGCTGCCGCCCGTGCCGCGTGCCCATGCCGCGTGCCCTATATGGGTCATGACAGCCCGGCGGCGGATCACTACGATCCCGGGCAACAGACGCCGGTCTCACCGAGAAAGCCCCGACGACGATGGATGACAGCTTGCTGGCGCAGGGACTGCGAGTCACCGGACTCCTGCTCGAGGCCGTTGGAGAGCCCGGCCGCCTGGGTCCGGCGCTGCACGCCATGACCCGCCTGATGGATGCCGACCTCGGCATGCTCGCCAGCGCCCGGCGCGGCGACGCGGGCGCGGGCGCCGCCCTGATGGCCACCAGAAGCGGCAGTTACAGCGGCCAGGACGCCGACCTGGCGTTCCCGGCGTTGCGCTGCTACCGGCGCTGGGGACCGCTGCAGCCCGCCGGCCGCCTGCACCGTGAATCCGAGATCCGCCGGCTGGCGCAGGAGCGGGATGGCGCCGGGACGGCCGACGACGGCGAGGTCGCCCCGGGCACCTACTGCCTGAGCCATGTGGACGCGGGCGACGGCCGCATCTGCTACGTGGGCTTCACGCGCCACGACGAGGCCCGCTTCGATCCGGAGCGCATCGGCGTAATGGAAAGCCTGCTGCCGCACCTCGGCCGGGCCTGCGCCATCAATCGCCGCTTCGAGTCGATGCGCACCGTCGGCGCGGCCGTGATGGAGCGCTTCGAACGCTGCCACGTCGGCGTGGTGCTGGTCGCCGAGGACGGCACGATACGCTACTGGAACGACGCGGCGCGCCGGCTGGTCGACGAGGCCGACGGGCTGCGCGTGGACGACGACGGACGCATCGTGGCGCGCGAACCGGCCGAAACCGAGGCGCTGCTGCAAGCGATCCGCGAGCACATCGCCGGCGCCCCGCTCGGCCACCCCTCCGCGCCGCAGTTGATCCGTATCGGGCGTGCCGCCGGCGCCGCACCGCTGGCGGTGACGTTCAGCCCGTTTCGCAGCGACGGCGACCCGCGGCTGCCGGGCGGCGCCGGCGGCAGTGCAGTGCTCATGATCTATGACCCGGACTGCCCGCCGCTCGGACACCGCGACGTGATAGCCCAGGTCTACAATCTCAGTTCGCAGGAAGCGGGGCTCGTGTGCGCGATTGCCGCCGGGGACACCCTGGAGGACATCGCGCGTGAACACCGGCGCTCGCTGGAGGCCGTGCGCTCGCAGCTCAAGCGCGTGTTCCGCAAGACCGGCACCTCGCGCCAGACCGAGCTCGTGCGGCTCGCGCTGATCGGCCCGGCCGCGATGGTGCAGTAGGCCCGTGGCCCCACCTCCCGCCGCAGCGCGTCGCTCTCCCGACCTCAACGAGTTCTCGGCGCTGCTGAAAACGCTGTACGGCGGCGCCGTCGACGCCCCATTGCTGAGCGAATTCCTGGCCCAGTGCAACATCCGGGTGGGCGGAGTATCGGCCGCCCTCGCGGTGCTGGAGGTCGACGCCAACCGCTGGCGCTATTTCGACCTGCAGCCCGGCCCCGTCGATGTAGGACGCACCTACGAGGCACACTACGCCGAGGAAGACCCGGTGAAGGCCGCGCTGCTGCGGCTTCCGCCGCGGCGTTTCTATGTCACGCACGAACTCTGCGACGAGACGACCCGTCGCACCCACCCCTACTGGAGCGAGTGGTTCAGGACCCAGGGCTACGGCGACATCTGCGCGGCGCGCGTTCCGCTGGGCAAGCACTACAGCTGTCATCTAGGCTTCGTGCGCGCCACGGGAGCGCAACCCTTCGGTCGCGTGGAACTGGAGTTCCTGAACCAGCTGCTGCCGCACGTGGAGCAGCTGCTGCAGATCCTGGAGCGCATGGATCGTCTGAAGATCATGGCCGACCTGATGCAGGAGCACATGATCCAGTCCGGCGCCGGTTGCGTGGTGCTGAACGGCGAGGGCATCGTGAATTTCCGCAACCGCATCGCGAGCGACTTGCTGCGGGACGGCTCTGCGATGTACGAAAGGAACGGCTCGATCCACCTCGCGGACGCCGACGCCGACGCCCGCCTCGGCGAACTGGTCAGGGACTGCATACTGGCATCGCGGCACCCCAACGCGATGAACAGCGGCCTGGTCGCGGCTCCGCGCCCCGGCGCCCTGCCGCTCAGCGTGGTGGTGCTGCCATACCACGCCCCTTCAGGGGCCGAAACCGTGCTCGAACCGCGCAGCAGTGCCGTCGTGATGATCTACGACCCCGCCCGGCCGCGCATGGATCCGCCCCGCATCCTGCGCGAACTCTACCGGCTGAGCGAGGCCGAACTGCAGGTGTGCTGGCGACTCGCGAACGGCGAGACGCTGGACGAGATCGCCGCCGCGGAGGGCGTCAGCCGGGAAACCGTTCGCTCCCAGCTGAAGCGTGTCTTCGCCAAGACCGGCACCAGCCGGCAATCCGAGCTGGTGCGCCTGATCCTCGTCGGCCCGGCCCTGTGGGCGCAGGGAACCACGCGATTCCATCCGGCCGCCTCCACGACACAGACCTGACCCATTCGGGTCAATTTTGCGGAATTTCCTCCGCCACCGATCTTGTCCCGACACGCGCGCGGGCTAGGATGCGGTCACACCGGTTATTCAAATCAGCTTCCGAGGCGACGGAGAACCGCCCGGAGGCGCAATGCAGGGGAGCCCGGAGCCGGCCGGAGCGCTGCAGGGAGGGGACGACGCATGGACGATGCACGCCAATTCGACGCGCTGATCGACGACATCT